>SOEU01000003.1 GCA_021646415.1 Candidatus Brocadia sp. | reverse complement strand
GTCCCTTATGCCAATTTCGCACGTATCATTGGGTAGAAAATATTGAACAAGATGCTTATCTTGTGAATGCAATAAAAAAGGATTTTCCCGGATGGGAACCGGAAGATGGCGTGTGTGGACAATGCATAGAGGCTTACAAAGTTAGGAAAACTGTTTGTTAATATTTTATAATAATTAGGCAATACTTTTTATATAAATGGTTTTTAAATTGAGAAAGGAGTAGGAAATATGAAGCTTACAAGAAGGACTTTCCTACAGGTGGCAGGTGCAACAGGAGCGACCTTTACCCTTGCCAATAAAGCAATGGCATTTAGGCTCTTAAAACCCGCTGTTGAGGTAGGAAATCCATTGGACGCCTATCCTGACCGTGCATGGGAAAGTGTATATCGCGACCAGTATAGGTATGATCGGACATTTACCTTTACTTGCTCGCCGAATGACACTCATGCCTGTAGGGTAAGGGCGTTTGTAAGAAATGAAGTGGTTATGAGGGTTGAACAGAACTATGACCATCAGAATTACTCAGACCTTTACGGAAATAAGGCGACTAGGAACTGGAACCCCAGGATGTGTTTAAAAGGATATACGTTCCATCGTAGGGTTTATGGTCCATATAGATTACGATATCCGCTTATCAGAAAAGGTTGGAAACAGTGGGCTGATGACGGATTTCCGGAACTGACCCCGGAAAATAAATCAAAGTATATGTTTGATGCCAGGGGTCAGGATGAGCTATTAAAGGCATCTTGGGATGATGCCTGGACATATGCGGCAAAGGGGATTATCCATATAACCAAGAAGTACAGCGGAGAAGAAGGTGCAAAGAAACTCATAGAGCAAGGCTATCCGAAAGAGATGGTGGATGCCATGAAGGGTGCAGGCACCCGTACCTTCAAGGGTCGTGGTGGGATGGGTCTTTTGGGTGTCATAGGGAAGTATGGCATGTACCGGTTTAACAATACCCTAGCCTTGGTTGACAGTCATAATAGGGGAGTAGGGCCGGATAAGGCATTGGGCGGAAGGAACTGGTCCAACTACACATGGCACGGTGATCAGGCACCTGGTCATCCTTTTTCTCATGGTTTGCAGGCCTCCGATGTCGATATGAATGATATTCGGTTTTCAAAGCTGGTTATCCAAACGGGAAAAAACCTGATCGAAAATAAGATGCCTGAGGCACACTGGCTTACCCAGGTTATGGAAAGAGGTGGAAAACTCGTTGTTATTACACCCGAATATAGCCCATCTGCACAAAAGGCTGATTACTGGATACCGATAAAATGTAATACCGATACCGCACTCTTCTTGGGCTTGACGAAAATATTGATGGACGAGAAGCTGTACGATGCAGATTATGTAAAGAAGTTTACTGATTTCCCCTTGCTCGTTAGGACTGATACCTTGAAAAGATTACAGGCCAAGGATATATTTCCCGATTACAAATTAGAAGATATTTCGCATGGCGCCAGTTATAAAATTCAAGGTTTACACGATGACCAGAGAGAAATCATAGGTGACTTTGTAGTGTGGGATGCAAAGACGAATGGTCCAAAACCGATTACCAGGGATGATGTCGGTGATAAACTGGTGGCTAAAAAAATTGATCCTGTGCTCGATGGTACTTTTAAGGTAAAAACTGTTGATGGTAAAGAGGTCGAGGTCATGCCGCTCTTTGAGATGTATAAGATACACCTTAAAGATTATGATATCGACAGCGTAGTCGAAATGACCAATTCTCCAAAAGAGTTAATCGTAAGGTTGGCGCACGATATTGCGACCATAAAACCAGTAGCAATCCATTACGGTGAGGGTATCAATCACTGGTTTCATGCAACGTTAATGAATAGGTCGACATACTTACCATTAATGTTAACTGGAAATGTCGGTTATGTGGGCTCTGGCTCTCATACCTGGGCAGGAAATTACAAGGCTGGTAATTTTCAGTCTGCAAAATGGTGTGGTCCTGGATTTTATGGCTGGGTGGCTGAGGATGTATTCAATCCAAACCTTGATCCAGACGCGCCTGCAATGGATTTAAAGGTAAAAGGTCGTGCCTACGATGAAGAAGTTGCATACTGGAATCACAATGACAGGCCATTGATTGTAAATACGCCTAAGTACGGACGTAAATGTTTCACAGGCAAGACACACATGCCAACTCCGACAAAAATCATGTGGTTTACCAACGTAAACCTGGTCAATAACGCAAAGCATGTATATCAGATGCTGAAGAATGTAAATCCCAATATAGAGCAGATTATGTCCAACGACATTGAAATGACGGGTTCCATCGAGTATGCAGACTTCGCATTCCCTGCTAATTCCTGGATGGAGTTTGAGACCCACGAGATTACCAGTTCATGCTCAAACCCGTTCTTCCAAATATGGAAGGGTGGTATAAGGCCAGTCAATGATTCCAAGGATGATGTGATGATCCTTGCTGGTATGGCGGCTAAGCTGGGTGAATTGCTTAGGGATATGAGATTCAGGGACTTCTGGAAATTTGCCTTGGAGGGCAGGCCAGAGATATATATCAATAGATTACTTGATGGTAGTACGACCAGCAAGGGGTATACTTTTGATGATATCGTAGCTGGTAAATATGGAGAACCCGGCGTGGCATTGTTAAATTACAGGACTTATCCAAGGCAGCCATTCTGGGAACAGGTACACGAAAGTCTTCCATTCTACACACCAACGGGAAGACTGCAGGCTTACAATGATGAATCGGAGATTATTGAGTACGGTGAGAATTTTATTGTCCATCGTGAAGGGCCTGAAGCAACTCAGTACTTACCAAACGTAATTGTAAGCACCAATCCATATATCCGTCCCGATGATTATGGAGTTCCGGAGAGCGCAGAGCACTGGGATGAGAGAACGGTAAGGAATATCAAGAAATCATGGGCCGAGACAAAACAAACAAAGAACTTCCTGTGGGAGAAAGGATATAAGTTCTTTTGTGTAACACCGAAATCCAGACATACGGTGCATTCACAATGGGCGGTAACAGACTGGAACTTCATCTGGAATAACAATTTTGGCGATCCCTATAGGATGGACAAGAGGATGCCGGGTGTTGGTGAGCATCAAATTAATATAAACCCGCAGGCGGCGAAAGATTTGGGCATCAATGATGGTGATTATGTCTACGTGGATGCTAACCCAGCCGATAGACCATACGAAGGCTGGAAGCCGAATGATCCGTTCTATAAGGTATCCAGGCTTATGCTGAGAGCTAAGTATAATTCATCCTATCCTTACGGGGTAACGATGATTAAACACTCTTCATGGATTGCTACGGAAAGGAGTGTGAAGGCTCATGAAACCAGGCCTGATGGCAGGGCATTATCAGCGGGTACCGGATATCAATCTAGCTTCCGTTATGGTTCTCAGCAGAGTCTTACGCGGGATTGGTCGATGCCGATGCACCAACTTGATAGCCTGTTCCATAAAGCCAAGATCGGTATGAAGTTTGTGTTCGGTTTTGAGGCCGATAACCACGGGATCAATACGGTTCCCAAGGAGACTTTAGTAAAGATTACCAAGGCAGAGGATGGCGGTATTGGTGGCAAGGGATTATGGGATCCTGCAAAGACCGGGTATACAACCGGTAACGAAAACGACTTCATGAAGAAGTATCTAAACGGCGAGTTGGTAAAAGTAGAAAAAGCTTAACAGGTATGTAAGACAAAAGTGAGCTAACAGATGCAGGCAAAAACATTTGTTAGCTCACTTATTTTTAGAAATTTTAAATTAAAGTTAGGAGGAGAAAAAAGATTTATGAAAAGATATCTTATTTCCGGGATCTTTGCAGTTTCGTGTATAGCTTTTTCGTATAATTCATTTGTGTGGGCTCAAGCTGAGGAAAAGAAGGCATTGACAGCAGAAGAAGCTGCCGAAGCGCAGAGGAAGTTGGAAGAGGCACAGCAAAAGCTAAAGAAGACAGTCAAAAGTTTACCGAAGGTAGATAATGCAGGTTCCATTACCGGTGTTGTAACTTGTCAGAAAATGAGAAATAATGCCGATGCTATTGTATTTATAGAGAAGGTTGGAGACAACAAGTTTGACCCTCCCGCGGAACATGCAGTTGTTGACCAGCTTAACCTTACATATGTGCCCCGGGTTGTAGCTATGCAGAAAGGTACTACCGTGGATTTTCCCAATAGTGACGCAGTACGCCATAACGTATTTTCTCCTCCTACCGCTGCCTTGCAGTTTAATTTAGGCACATATCCTACAGGTGTCGTAAAAGAGGTGCTTTTTGATGTTGTAGGTGAGACCCCTCTTCTTTGCAACGTCCATGCAGAAATGGCTGGTTATGTTGTTACATTTGAGAATCCTTATTTTGCAGTAACGGATAAAGATGGAAACTACACCATCGAGGGCGTTCCACTAGGGAAATATGTGGTAAAGACATGGCATGAAAAACTGAAGGAAGTATCTCAGGAGGTTACGGTAGAACCGGGAAAAGCTACTACAGCAAATTTTGAGCTGAAAAGAAGAAGGTAACTGGCTTTTACGTATTTCATGGTATTATACTAAATAGATAGTGTACCCTTTAAAATTCCAGTGAGACTTGCAAAATCTCACTGGAATTTTTTTTGTCAAACACGGAAGTATGGAAAAGCCAAGACCACCAGGGAAACGATGAAGTAATTAACAAGAGATTTGATAACAAAATTTGCATTTGACAAAATCTGCAATATACTAATATAATTAGTGTTTTAACATATTTAGCGATACAGAGTTTTTCATAGAAGCTATTGAAATTGCGGCGCCCCTTTCTGATATCCCTTTGATTCAGCAGTCTCCATTTCCAGAAATTATGATTCAACGACGTAAAACACGGGTGGTTCATGTTGGTGGTGTATTGATTGGGGGAGATAATCCCGTTTCTGTACAGACCATGACAAAGACCCATACCGAGGACATCGATGCAACAGTACAGCAGATTAAAGAACTTGAGGCGATTGGATGTCATGTAGTTCGGGTAGCAGTGCCAACGATTGTTACAGCCAGGTGTCTCGGCGCCATTAAGAGGCAGATAGGTATTCCGCTTGTGGCTGATATACATTTTGGGCATCACCTTGCTCTGGAGGCTATTGCCCAGGGGGTCGATAAAATACGAATCAATCCGGGGAACATGAAGGACAGGAAAAAGCTGGAAGAGGTAGTACTTGCTGCTAAAGATAACGGTATTCCTATTCGCATCGGAGTTAATTCCGGTTCTGTGCGTGGCGAAGGAGACGAACACGAAGAGTTAACCACGCTGATGGTAAAGACCGTCTTAAAATATTGTGAGCACTTTGAATCACTGGGATTTCAGGACATTGTATTATCACTTAAGGCATCAGACGTTCCTTCAACTCTGGATGCTTATAGATCGATAGCAACCCAGTGTGATTATCCGTTACATTTAGGTGTTACAGCGGCGGGGCCGCCGAGCCTGGCGACGATCAAGTCTGCTATTGGTATCGGAGGCTTGCTTTCCGAAGGTATTGGCGATACCCTGCGGGTTTCTTACACGGGTGCCTCCGAATTAGAGGTCAAGGCTGGTTATGATATCCTTGAAGCGCTCGGTCTTTACAAACGTAAGGGGGCAGAACTCATTTCCTGTCCTACATGTGGGCGGTGTGAAATCGATTTGGTACACATTGTAGAACAGGTTAGACAACGTTTGCCAGGAGATAAAAAGCACCTGCAAATTGCTATCATGGGGTGTGTGGTAAATGGTCCGGGAGAGGCGCGGGAAGTCGATATTGGTATTGCAGGTGGCAAGGGGTTTGGATTTCTGTTCAAGAAAGGTGAAAAGGTACGAAAGATACCGGAGGACCGCATGGTAGATGAACTTTTAGAAGAAATTGCCCATATGGCGTAGATAATGAAAAATATTGTTATCCTTGGTTCCACAGGCTCTATTGGTAAAAATACCCTGGAAGTAGCTCGAAATTTAAGGGATAAATTTCGAGTGATCGGTCTGTCTTCAAACTCACGATGGGAATTGCTAGCTGAGCAGGTCGAAGAATTCAAACCTAGATATGTTGCCTTAAATGATTGTCAATTTGTTGAAAAATTAAAACACCGCTTTCAGAACAATCAACTAAAAATACTTACCGGGAACGATTGTCTTAGGGAAATTGTTTTACACCACGAGGTAGATATTGTAGTTTCAGCCGTAGTGGGGGCGGTTGGCTTGTCCGCTGCTATTGCGACAATAGAGCAAGGAAAGACCCTTGCTCTGGCCAATAAGGAATCGCTGGTTATGGCTGGCCATATCGTAATGTCGCTGGCCAGAAAAGATCAGATATTACCTGTAGATAGTGAACATAGCGCAATATTTCAGTCTCTTCATTCCGGTAAGCCGGCTGAGGTTAAGCGGGTTATTATTACCGCGTCAGGTGGTCCTTTTCATGACTACCCTGAAGATAAACTTTCGGATATAAAGCCTGCACAGGCCCTCAAGCATCCTACGTGGCAGATGGGACAAAAAATTACCATAGATTCAGCCACGCTGATGAATAAGGCGCTGGAAATTATTGAGGCCAGATGGCTGTTTGATCTGAAGGTTGAACAAATAGACGTTGTTATACATCCACAATCGATTATCCATTCTATGGTTGAATTTTGTGATGGATCTGTTATTGCTCAGATGGGAATGCCGGACATGAAGGTTCCAATCCAATATGCCTTAACATATCCGGAAAGAAGTCCTCTTTGTGTTCGGACGTTGGATTTATCAAGCATAGGAAGCCTCACATTCAAAAAACCCGATATGGAAAAATTCCCTGCCCTGAGGCTGGGCTATCAGGCAGCCCGGGAAGGAGGTACGATGGGGGCTACGCTCAACGCTGCCAATGAGGTGGCAGTACAAGCATTCCTGAACGGTCAAATTCGATTTACAGAAATTACGTCATATGTAGAAAAGGTGATAAATAATCACCACTTTATTAAAAATCCTTGCCTGGAAGATATCCTTGCGGCAGACGTCTGGGCAAGACAGGAGATAAAAAAATGCCTTATGTAAATGTATCAGCCAATGTCATTCTTGTAATTGTCGGTATCGGTTTACTTATCTTTATCCATGAACTTGGTCATTTCCTTATGGCCAAAAAGATAGGCGTCCGGGTACTGGCATTTTCGCTGGGTTTTGGGCCAGCAATATTGAAAAAGCAGTGGGGAGAAACTGAATATCGGCTTTCCCTCTTTCCGCTGGGTGGTTATGTCAAGCTGGCTGGTGAAGGTCCGGAAGAAGAAAAGACTGGTTCCCCATGGGAGTTTTCTTCCAAAAGCGTAGGGCAACGTGCCTCTGTGCTTGTGGCGGGAGTAGCATTAAACGCTGTTTTAGCCTTTATTGCCTTTATTGTTGCCTTCCAGATCGGTGTGCCTTTTATTGCTCCTGAGGTAGGTCAGGTCGCACCGGGTTGGCCAGCCTGGGATGCGGGAATTCAGCGGGGGGACAAGATTGTTGAGATTGATGGAAGCAAAGATCTTGATTTTGAAGATCTTTTTACGATTGTTGCCCTGAGTAATCCGTCTGCTGGCGTAAATCTTAAATTAGAACGAGATAATAAGACTTTTGATGTCAATGTCACGCCTAAGTACGATACCGAGCATGGTATCCAGCGCATAGGAATTATGCCGGCTACCAGCCTGGAAATTGATAAGATTTTTGCCTTTGAAGATGACTACTCCCCGGCCAGAGATGCAGGTATCCAGGTTAAAGACATTATAGTTGCCGTAAATGGTAAGCGGATTTCCACAGAGGATGAGTTCCGTGAGATCGAGGGTGTGAGTCCCGGAAAAGAGATTGTACTTACGGTGTTGCGTGATAATAAAGAATTAGATCTTAAAGTTACTCCGTTTAAGCCTGCCAGATGGATGTTCGGTCTCTCCTGCGCGACCGCGATCCTGGATGGTGTAAAACATAATAGTCTTGCAAGCAAATCAGGTTTCCTGAAAGGAGATGAGATTGTAGAAGTTAATTCAAAACCTGTGACGGGTTTTACTGATATCAGGAAGCTGGTTATTGATACTGAGGAAAAAACATGCATCTTTACAGTTAAAAGGAATGATACGGTAACCCTCATTTCTGTTCCGCTTGAGGACGAAAAAGCGAAAGAAGAATTTTTGGGTGGGCTTACCCCTTTCTATGGACTGAAGGTGGATTCGCTTGTTGAAGGGTTTCCTGCAGAAAAGGTTGGATTAAAACCTGGTGATAAGATTATTTCACTTGACGAGAAGGAGATAAAAGACTGGAATGCCCTCCTGCAGATGGTGATGATGAGCCAGGGGAAACCGATGGTAATTGAATGGATGCGCGGCGATGAGCGGTTTGTATCTACCATCGAGGCCCAAAAGGACGAAAAGAATGCAGTTGGTAGTATCGGGGTAAAATTCAGGGAAAAAACGGTAATAAAGCAATATGGCCTGCTTGGTTCGTGCGTTGTGGGCACGAAAAAGGCTATTGTTAATGTGCAAAGACTATATCTGACGATAAAGGGATTCTTTTCCCAAAGACTTTCGACAAAAAATGTAGGGGGATTTATCCTTATTGCCCAGGCATCGTACGAATCGGCAAAGGTGGGTTTTGGTAAACTAGTGTATTTTTTGGGTATTCTGAGCCTTCAGCTTGCACTTTTGAATATTTTACCCGTCCCGGTATTGGATGGAGGGCATTTGTTGTTTTTGGCTATTGAACGGATCAAGGGTTCTCCTGTGAGTCAAAGGACACTCTCCATAGCCCAGTATATAGGTTTTGGTCTTATTATCACATTGGTCATTTATGCCACACGTAACGACATCATGCGGTTGCTGACGCTTTAGAAAACAATCTCAAAATCTGTCCTTTATTTTGTATGGCTGAACTAATTGATATTACCACTCCAGGGCAGAACAGAAGTTACTTGCTAAAAGATATTGCCATTATTGGTCGGGCATCCACTACCGATATCCAACTTGAAGACCTCATAGTTTCACGGCACCATGCAAGGATCAGCAAATCGAACGAAGGGTATCTTATTGAGGATTTATGCAGCCGAAATGGGGTCTTTCTGGATGGTGAACGCATCACTACTCCCCGTCCATTAACAGATGGATGCAAGATCTGTATCGGCCCGCATACATTAATCTTCAGGGATACCGAGTCAACACATTCATGTCCCGCAGAATACTCACACAATGAGTACACACAGCTTATTGTTGCTACAAAAGATCAGTTGCCAGTTGGAACCATTGATGAGAAAACTTACCTTGAGACTGCTGGCAAAGAGGAATTTGAGAGATTACAAAAAAACTTAAAAGTCTTTCAGAAAATTGCAAGGGCTAGCGATAATATTTTTGATCTTGATGTGTTGCTGAAAGAGATTATACAGATTCTTTTTACCGTATTTCCCCATGCCGGACGATGCTTTGTTGCTTTACAAGACCATGGGGAGGCCACTTTGACAATTCGAACGATTCAAACAAAAGACCCTGCGCTGGCAGAGGAAGAGAATCTTCTGAGCCAAACGCTTGCCCGGCGTGCCATCACAGAGCGAAAATCGTTGCTTATTATGGATACACAAATGGATTCCAGGGTCAGTATGAGTATAAAGATAATTGGTGCTAATTCCATCCTGTGTGCTCCCCTTCTCTGCCCTCAAAGAACATTAGGTATATTACAAATAGAAAGCAAGAGCAAAAACTACGAGTTTTCCAAGGCAGACCTGGATCTTTTTACCGGCATTGCATCTCAGGTGGCACTATTAATTTATAATGCTGAACTTCTTGACGATCTCAAAAAGGCGAAGGAACGTGCCGAATTTGAAAATAAAAACCTCAAAAAACAACAAAAGATTCACTCCTCTTTCAGCGATATCGTTGGTACCAGTGTAAAAATCAAAGAAACATTAGAATTGGTGAAAAAAGTTAGTAGTACCCCTTACAATATTCTTATTACGGGAGAAAGTGGCACAGGAAAAGAATTGATTGCCAAGGCCATTCATTACAACAGCCCGAGATCAGGCCAGCCCTTTGTAGTCTTAAATTGTGCTGCGATTCCGAGAGATCTGCTCGAAAGTGAACTCTTTGGTTTTGAAAAAGGGGCATTCACCGGTGCGCTGGAAACCAAGCAGGGACACTTCGAAGTGGCTAACAAAGGGACGATCTTTCTTGACGAAATTGGGGAAATGCAACTCCAGACCCAGGCGAAGCTTCTGCGCATTTTGCAGGAAAAAGAACTACAGCGAATAGGAGGAACCAGGGTAATTAAGGTCGATGTGCGTATCCTTGCTGCGACCAATAAAGATTTGAAAGCTGCTATGAGTAAGGGGGAATTCCGGGAAGACCTGTTTTACAGATTGAATGTTGTGCCTATTCACATCCCGCCATTGCGAGAGCGCAAGGAAGATATTTCTTTACTTATAGCACATTTTTTGGCATTGAGCTGTGCTGATGTAGGTAAGCGTGTCAAAGGTTTTACTCCTGAGGCGCTGACATTTCTTTCAAATTATACATGGCCCGGCAACATACGGGAGTTAAGAAATGTTATTGAAAGGATTGTTACCTTTGCTCCGGATGATAGTGTAATTGGCGTGGAGATGCTACCGCAAGAGGTTTGTAATAAATCAGCCGTACGGCTGCAAAAATATAAATCCGCAG
Organism: Candidatus Brocadia sp.; assembly: GCA_021646415.1. Taxonomy (NCBI): domain Bacteria; kingdom Pseudomonadati; phylum Planctomycetota; class Candidatus Brocadiia; order Candidatus Brocadiales; family Candidatus Brocadiaceae; genus Candidatus Brocadia; species Candidatus Brocadia sp. The sequence continues at coordinate 222,105 of SOEU01000003.1, read as the reverse complement.
GAACTCTTTATGAGGCTCAAAAACAATTAGAAATCGAGATGATTATGGATGCACTAAAATCAACAGAAGGTAATAAGTCCAGGGCCGCCGAACTGCTTGGAATCAGTAGGAAGGTTTTATACGAAAAGATAGAAGCCTATAAGATCTTGCAATAATTCAGCGACATAAAATCTCCCAATTGATTTTGGACACTATATAAACACTATAATTTATTGCAAATCCCGATATTGACCATAAACAGAAGATTTACGTTCTTTTGTTGGCTGATAGTAGAGTAAGTAGCCCCACGCCAAAAACTTCACTTATTTCCTCCTGATTTTTGTCCGTATGTTTATAAACACCTAATGGTACTTGTATCATGCATAAATTATTAAAACCCTATGTTTACCCTTGACACAAAAGCCTCTTTTGTTATAATTTTGACTTCTTTTATTGTCATCGTACTTTTTGGGAATAGAGTTGGTATATCAGTTCATGGAAAATGCCATACGTAAGGCGAGTGTACTTGTAGAAGCCCTTCCTTATATACGATCATTCAAAAATAAGGTGGTTGTAATCAAGTTTGGCGGAGGGGCAATGTCGAACGATGAAGTGTTAACAAACGTACTTCAGGATATTGTCTTTATGAAGACAGTGGGCATTTTACCCATCCTGGTGCATGGCGGCGGTCCTCATATTAGTCAGGAAATGACACGAAGGGGTTTGAATCCGAGATTTGTGGAGGGGCATAGAATTACAGATCGTGAGACCCTGGAGATAGCAAAAGATGTCCTGATAAATCAGATTAGCGCTTCCATAGTACGGAAGATTTCTGAGTTGGGTAATGAAGCTGCCTGTATCTGGGAAAATGGATACTGTCCATTAAAGGCAGAAAAATACTATGTTGAAACAAAAACAGATCATGGCGAGTTGAAAAAATTAGACATTGGTTTTGTAGGTAAAGTTACTTCTATTGATCGTGATAGGTTTTTGAAATTGTGTACTTCCTGTACAATCCCTATTGTGCCACCCATTGCAAAAGGTACGAATGGAGATATTTACAATGTCAATGCAGATAATGTTGCGGCCTTTATTGCCAAGTCTCTTGGCGCAGAGAAACTCGTTTTTCTTTCAAACATGCACGGCATCATGATGAAACCAAACGATGAAACATCTTTTGCCTCTACTTTGCATGAAGATGAGGTTCATGCGCTCATCGCTAAAAAGATAATCAGTGGTGGTATGCTTCCTAAGGCGTTAGCATGTATCAGCGCGGTTAAAGCCGGGGTGAAAAAGGCACATATCATTAATGGCTTGATCCCCCACGCACTTTTATTGGAAATTTTTACTGATAAAGGCGTGGGAACGCAGATTATCGTTTAGAAGATTGTTGTATCTAGTAATGAATATTGTATAATTCAGGGATTGAAATCAGTTTGCTATTTCAATCCCTTTTTTCATTTTTAAGCAGAATCAAGGAACAAAAAGCATGAATACGAAAGAGATTAAAGAGTTTTATGATCGCTATGTTATTCCCAATTATATTCGGAATCCTATTCTCCTGGTCAAAGGCAGTGGTGTAGATGTGTGGGATGCTGAGGGTAAGCGATACCTTGATCTCTTTTCAGGCTGGGCGGTAAGCCTGCTGGGGCACTGCCATCCCAATGTTGTTGTTGCTATCCAAAACCAGGCCGCAAAACTCCAGCACGCACCGAATATTTATTTTACAGAACCACAAGGATTGCTTGCGAAACATATCTCTGAAAAATCATTTGGCGGGCAGTGTTTTTTTTGCAATAGTGGCGCTGAAGCCAATGAAGCAGCGATCAAACTTGCCCGTATCCATAACTCAAACACTGGAAAATATAAGATAATTACTTTTTCCAACTCGTTTCATGGCCGGACAATTGCCACGGTTACTGCAACTGCACAACCAAAATATCACAAGGGATTCGCACCGCTCGTTGAAGGATTTTCCTATGTTCCATTTAATGATCTTGAAGCGTTAAAAAAATCGGTAGATGATAAAACTTGTGCCATCATGCTCGAACCTATTCAAGGTGAAGGCGGTATTAATATTGCCTCTAAAGAATTCATGCAAGGAATAAGAATGCTGTGTGATGAGAAAGGATTATTGATGATCCTTGACGAGGTCCAATGTGGCATGGGGAGGTCTGGAAAATATTTTGCTTATCAGCACTATGATATAGAACCTGATATTATGACATTGGCAAAGGCCCTTGGGGGTGGTGTGGCCATTGGTGCCATGACGGCAAAAAAGGAAATTGCAAAGAGCCTTGTTCCCGGAAGCCATGCCTCTACTTTTGGTGGAAATCCTTTGGCGTGTGCAGCGGGGGTTGCCGTGTTTGAAACGATTGAAAAAGAAGGGCTGCTCGATAATGTTAAAAAAATGGGTAGTTATTCCATAGAGCAATTAAAATTACTCCAAAAAACACATCAAATTATAAAAGAGGTGCGTGGCGTTGGTCTCATGATTGGGATTGAACTCAATGTAAATGGGGCAGAAATCATCAAGAATTGCATCAAGGCAGGCCTCTTCCTCAATTGTACTCATGATACAGTCATTCGGTTTATGCCCCCTCTTAATGTTAAGAAAGAGCATATCGATGAGGGGCTGAACATTTTAGGATCTATCCTTTCTAAACCTTAAATTTGTGAGAGAATGCCTATGAAATGCAAAGATTTACTTTCAATTGCAGATCTTTCTAAAGCTGATATTGAGGAAATATTTCATGCTACAAAGGAACTCAAGGAATGGCATAATAAGGGATATGATGAGAAGTGTCTGAATGGGAAAATTCTGGGGATGATTTTCGAGAAGAGTTCTATGCGCACACGCGTTTCTTTCGAAGTGGCAATGATACAAATGGGCGGTCATGCCATCTACCTGACCCAAAGTGATATAAACCTTGGCAAAAGGGAGGCGGTAAAAGATGGGGCCAGGGTGCTATCACGCTATGTAGACGGGATAGCAATCCGTACATTTGACCAGGAGACTATTCATGAGCTGGCTCGGTATGCGACTGTGCCGGTTATCAATGCCTTGTCAGATTATCTTCATCCTTGTCAGGCGCTCACTGATGTGTATACCGTCAAGGAAAAATTTGGCACTTATACGCAGGTAAAAATAGTCTTTATAGGGGATGGGAATAATGTTGCACGGTCTTTGGCTCAAATCTGTGCAAAACTAGGCATCCATTTCCATATTGCCTCACCAAAAGGATATGAACTCACACCGGATTTTGTTTCCAGAACGAAACAAATGGCAGACGGAAATGATATAATACATTTGTATCAAGACCCAAAAGAAGCAGCTGAAAATGCGCAGGTTATTTATACAGACACATGGGTCAGCATGGGACAGGAGGCAGAAAAAGAGGCGCGCCAACAAGCTTTCGCAGGTTTTCAAATCAATAACGATATTTTGAGATTAGCAAAGGATGATGTAAAGGTAATGCACTGCCTCCCGGCTCATCGCGGAGAAGAAATCACGGATGAGGTTATTGATGGTCCGCATTCTGTCGTCTATGATCAGGCTGAAAATAGACTCCATGTAGAAAAAGCACTTTTGAAACTTTTATTACGAAAATAAAACTATGAGAGCCGATGATCGAGCACACGATGAGTTACGTCCCTTAATCATTACGAGGCATTTTACCAGATATGCCCCGGGCTCTGTGCTTATTGAGACCGGCAATACCAAGGTCATTTGTACGGCTTCGGTAGAAGAAAGTGTTCCTCCTCATATCAAAAATACTGGAGAAGGCTGGATTACTGCAGAATATTCTCTCCTTCCGAGTTCTACCCCTATCAGGGCGCCAAGGGAATCCACGAGGGGAAAAGTAACGGGTAGAACCCATGAAATACAGAGGCTCATTGGCCGTTCATTACGTTCCATTATTGATCTTGCCTTGTTGAAGGAGCGGACTATCTGGATTGACTGTGATGTTATCCAGGCGGATGGGGGTACACGCACTGCTGCCATTACAGGTAGTTATGTGGCATTGATGGATGCTGTTCGATGGCTCAAGAGTAAGGACCTGATCAAAGAAGACCCTGTCCTCAATAGTATTGCAGCCGTAAGCGTCGGGATTGTGAATGGTGTTGTTCTGCTAGACCTCTGCTACGCTGAAGATGCGGCAGCACAGGTAGACATGAATATAGTAATGACCGGGGATGGTAAATTTATTGAACTGCAAGGTACTGGGGAAGAATATACTTTTGATGACGAACAATTAGCGGAGATGTTGAAAATGGCAAAAAAAGGCATTCGTGAGATTACCGAAATTCAAAAAAAGGTATTAGAAATCATAGATTGACAGATGCACAGATAATAAGCAAAGCTAATTTTTTCGAGGGTTAAAGGATATGTTGAGATATTTTAGGCTTGATGTACAGGAATTCAAAAGTTGCGGTTGTAGTGCGAACTTCAGTTCGCTTACATCCCATGCGAACTGAAGTTCGCACTACTTTGAAAAAACTGCCGAATACCTCATTTAATCCGAAAAACCAAAATTATAGATCAATCAGATTTTAAAGTTTTCCTAAAGTACACCACGAATGCTTCTGGCGCATGGGTAACGAAAGTTGTGGAAAAAAATCTTGGTGATGATTGGATGACTACCTCCATACAATATCAAATGATAAATTACAAAAATCAAAAACAAGAGGAGAATAGTTATGACTTCGTTTGTTAATACAACACATGCAAAGACCATTTTGGTGGCGACACAAAATGAAAAAAAGAGAGCAGAAATAAAAGAAATCCTTACGGATATGCCAGGGATACTGCTTCGGGGTCCTGATGATTTTCCTTTTTTGCCAGAGGTGGAAGAAGACGGAAATACCTATCAGGAAAATGCTATAAAAAAGGCGACAATTCTGGCAAATGTCTGCAATACGTGGGCAATGGCTGATGATTCGGGGCTTGAAATCTATGCCCTGAATGGACGTCCTGGTATTTATTCATGCAGGTATGCGGGTCCGAATGCAACTGATGAAAAAAATATAGAAAAGGTATTGTCAGAACTAAAAGGTGTACCGAAGGAAAGGCGCACAGCCAGGTTTGTCTGTAGTATCGCCCTGGCTGGTCCTCATGGATTGTTTTTTATTGTCGAAGGATGTTGCGAAGGGTTTATTACCGAAGAGCCCAGGGGAAAAGGCGGTTTTGGATACGATCCTATCTTTTTTGTGCCCGATTATCATCAAACCTTTGCAGAACTAACACCTTCAATCAAGAACAGGATTAGCCATCGTGCTAGTGCCCTGAAACAATTCAAGGAACGAATACGACTCTTAATTCAAAGGATTTAGTTGTTTTTTTATCACAGTTCAACTCGTTTCCCGTTTCGAAGATCGGGAATCAGCAGCGAAAGTGGAAAATGCTGCCGAAGGCAGCCTGATTAAATGTTAAGGGTACCACATGAGCGGTGCAATGGAAGATATGATGAAAAAAAATGCTCTGAGAGAGACAGTCTATGCCTTTAATAATACGGATACTGCTGCAACCTATGACATCGACATGGATGTCTGGCATCCGAACCGCTTCAAAATGGCATCCATTGTGTGCGAGGTATTACCATTTGATAGGGCAGAAAAATTAAGCATATTAGACCTGGGTGTTGGCACCGGCTATCTCTCACAGAAGATCATAGAAACGTTTCCTCATGCAAAGATTGTAGCTGTGGATGCTGCCGAACGCATGATAGACAAAGCTAAATTAAGGCTCAAAGACCGCCTCGGACAAGTTACATTTCAAATCTCTACTTTCCAGGAAGTACCTGATAAAATAAATACTATTTCTGGTTTGGATGCAGTAGTCTCTTCGTTTGCCATCCACCATTTGTATAGAGAAGAAAAGCTCAGGCTTTTTCATTATATTCACTCAATATTGAAACCGTACGGATGGTTTGTAAATTGTGATGTTTTTAAGACTGCTGATGCCGTGCTTGAGGCCAGATTCAGACGTTTGCATTATCAGGGGATACAGGAGAGGACACGAAAGATCAGGCACCAGGAGAAGACCCTTGACCAAATATCATCAGAATTGGCAGAGAAAGAGAAAAAAGATGGCGACCACCTTTTATTCCTTATGGACGATCTTCAACTCCTTGCAGAGTCGGGATTCCGTACTGCCGAGTGTTTCTGGAAGGAATATCGGGAAGCGGTGTACGGCGGGATAAAATGATTCGTTTGAATGATGTTAGTCTGGCCTTCGGTAGCAAGACGATTTTCGATACTATTTCTCTCCACATACGGAGAAACGACCGGATCGGTTTGATCGGTCCCAATGGTACAGGCAAATCAACGCTCTTCAAGCTCATTTGTAAGTTTATTGAACCCAGTGCAGGCGATCTTGTTTGTGCAAAAGATACAAATATCGGCTATCTTCCTCAGGAAGGCTTTGTCTTCAAGAAAAAGACCATCTTCGAAGAGGCCAGTTCAGCATTTGAAGACATTCTTCACTTAAGAAGTCAGATTGATACGATTCACACCCGGTTGGACGATCCCTCCATACGAGGCGAGGACCATCAATTGCTCCTGGATCAGTATGCGCACCTGCAACATCAGTTGGAGGTTATTAACGGCGCTAAAGTTAATGCAGAAACAAGCAAGGTTTTGAAAGGGATGGGATTTAAAGAATCAGATTTCGAAAAGAGCATAGGTACATTTAGCGGTGGGTGGCAAATGCGGGTGGCTCTTTCCAGGTTGTTGCTCCAGGAACCCAATCTCCTCCTCTTAGACGAGCCAACAAATCATCTGGATATTGATTCAATACTCTGGTTGGAAGAGTATCTCAAAGAGTATAAAGGCGGATTGATTATCATCTCACATGATCGGACATTTCTCGACCGGAACATTACCAAGGTCTGGGAACTGGAAAAGGGAAAGATTTATGAATACCATGGCAATTATTCCTTTTATGAGGCCGAAAAAGAAAAGCGGGCAGAAATGCAAACGGCACGCTACGTCAACCAGCAGAAAAAAATTAAAGAAGTGGAACGCTTTATAGAACGATTTCGGGCAAAGAATACGAAGGCATCGCAGGTGCAGAGTCGAATCCTTATGCTCGAAAAGATGGAAAAGGAGGAATTGCCTGAAAATACCACAGAACAGGTAAAATTTAAATTCCGCACATCAAAACAAAGCGGCGTTACCGTGCTGGATGTAAAAGATGTTTCGCATGAATACGGCGGACGGTTGATCTTTCACGATATTTGCCTTTCGATAGAGCGGGGAGAAAGAGTGGCACTCGTAGGACAAAATGGATCGGGAAAGTCCACGTTATCGCGCATCATTGCCGGTCTGGAGCAGCCTCATTCAGGTACTATCAAGATAGGGCATAATGTCCTCTTTGATTATTTTGCCCAGGAGCATGCTGAGAAATTAAATAGTGGCAATACGTTGCTGCAGGAAGTCGAATCGGTCGCTCCATTTTCCATGATTCCTCAGGTCAGACACATATTAGGGGCCTTCCTGTTTTCCGGCGATGATGTTTTTAAGACCGTCAGTGTCCTGAGCGGTGGCGAAAAGTCTCGTCTATCCCTTGCCAAGATGCTCCTAAAACCCACGAATTTTTTAATCCTTGACGAGCCCACAAACCATATAGATATTACCACGAAGAGGATTCTCAAGAATGCCCTGTTGGAATATACAGGAAGCTTGTTAATTGTATCTCATGATAGAGATTTTCTGGATGGTCTGGTCTCCAAAGTTTATGAACTGAGAAATGGCAATATCCACGCCTACCTGGGAAGTTTTAAAGATTTTCTTGAAAAGAAAACGTCTGATTTACAGAAAGAAACTGGGGAAGTCAAGGCAAAGGTATCATCTCCATCGAAAGCGGAAGAAAACGGTTCACAAAAACTGCAGTACCTGCTGAAAAAAGAGCACAATGCCAGGAAACGGAAACTCGCAAAAGAAGTTCAAAATATTGAGGCAAAGATTGCCTTATTGGAAACACAAAAGAAGGATCTGGACCATATTTTTTCAGATCCTACACTTTATAGTAACAAAGAAAAGTCTGTCGAAATCAACAAGCAGCACAAAGCTATTATTCAGGAATTGGACGCCCTTTATAGCAGATGGGAGATAGTCCACACGGAATTAGAATCTGTAAGCGATAATGAAAGCATCAATTGATTTTTTAAAAAACGAATCGAAATAATGTTGCGACACATTATTTTCCGGATTGCATCTTTTTTAATAACCTGATTTGCTGATGTATAGACTTTGTTCAGGCACACCCTACTTCTTTAAGAAATCCATGTTTTTACTGTAAAACCCATACCTTGAGACATCTTCAATCCTTTCATAAGTTTCTTGCATACCGCACTCGCCTTCTCAAAGTCTTGTTTTTGTGAATTATCAAAGAATTGGGGATTTATTTTTTCTCAACTGCTGTGATACAAAAACAGGTTGTTTAATATTGGAGAAAATTTGCGTAAATATGGGGTGGGGTTAAAAAAACCTTGAAAAAATTTTACTTCTGAATCTCTGTTGGGTTTGCTCATGATAATTAATTTGATTTTGCCGGGTGATTTTTATAAGATTTCGAAATGTTTTTTATGGTTATATTAAATTTCGGTCCCAGCTCTTGTGTTCATCTTAAGGGTATGAGTCATAAATTCAATACATCGTCTTTTATATTTACAGGATTAGTGCAGAGGCATATTTGTAAAGTACTATTACTCTTCCTGGTTGTTTCAGTCTGCTTTCCCTGCCATGTTGCATGGGCTGTTACTATGAAAGGAAATATCTATAAAACCTCGTCCAAAAAACGCAGCGCGAGGAAGTGGATCAAAAACGGACAATCGAACTATAAACGAGGCAAGTACGAACGAGCCGTCAGTGCATATAATAAGTCCATCGCAAGTTATCCCAAATATTTCGAGGCATGGGAGGGTCTGGGAAATGCGTTATATTGTCTGGGGAAGTATGATATGGCTGTTCAAGCCTATGACAAGGCGCTCAGCATCAATCCAGGCCATAATGCCACCCGGGTGAATAAGGGGATCGCTTTCTATAAGAAAGGTAATTTTGAAGAAGCCTTGAAATTATACAATAATGCCCTTGCTTCGGACCCAACGCTTTCTACTGGCTGGTATAACAAAGGCGTTGTTCTGATTGCGTTAGGGAGAAACCATGACGCATTGCAGGCATTTGAAAAGGCCATCGAAATCAATCCAAAAGAGGATTTGGCATGGCTTGGGAAAGGCTATGTATTAATTCTGTTCGAGCAATACAACAATGCCCTTAAACTCTTCAGCAATGCGGTTCAGATAAACCCCAACAGGGGATGGGCTTGGAATAATATGGGAATTATTTTGAACAAGCTGGGTATGTATGACGATGCACTTAAGGCCTTTGATAAGGCTATCGAAATCAGCCCGAAGAGTGCACGAGCATGGCATAACAAAGCGAATACCCTTTATAATTTAGGAAAATATGACGAATCTATGAGGACTTACAACAAAGCCATGGAGTTAGACCCCTTTTTGTATGCAGGGATAAAAAAATAATTATTTGAAAAATATATCATGAAAACCACCTTAAAGAAAATATTTCAAGCGATACCCGGTTATACTGTGTTAGTGTTTTTTGTTCTGGCAAACCTTCAGCAACTTTCCCTGGCTGCCTGGTCCTTTCATTCACGCGAGAATACGGCTGTCTGTACGGCACCTGGCCAGCAAAGTTCATTACAAATAATTACTGACGGTGCTGGTGGTGCCATTATTGCGTGGGAAGATGCACGGGAAAGTCACTTTGATATCTACGCCCAGAGGATTGATGCCCATGGGAATGTCCTTTGGACAAAGGATGGCATTCCCATTTGCGTTGCGGCTGAAAATCAAAATCGACCAAAGGTTATCAGTGACGGTTCGGGAGGGGCGATTATTACCTGGCAGGATATGCGAAGTGGCATTGGCAACTGTGATATTTATGCCCAACGTATTGATGCAGATGGAAACCCTCAATGGACAATTAACGGCGTACCCATATGTACCGAGGTTAACGCGCAGAATAGCCCATGCATCGCAACTGATGGTACAGGGGGGGCGATTATTATCTGGCAGGATTTTCGGACCAATTATGCAGACCTCTATGCCCAGCGTATTAACCAAAATGGGGAAATGCTATGGGCAAAAAATGGGGTGCTTGTTTGCGGAACTTCGGGTGCACAAAGTGCACCAATAGCAGCGGAAGACGGTACGGGAGGTGTTATTGTTGTATGGCAAGATTTTCGGAGAAGTTATGCTGATATCTATGCACAGCGAATTGATGGCGGTGGTAACGTATTATGGGAAAAAACTGGAGTAGCAGTGTGTACTGCGTTAGGACACGAAAGTTTTCAGGTCGTTGTTGAGAACGGTGCAGAAGGGGTGATCGTGGCATGGGTCGATACCCGTAACGGCAACAACGACGTCTTTGCCCAGCAGGTGGATGGGAATGGTGTTGTGCACTGGCTGGACAATGGCATTCCCGTATGTACCGCATCGGGTAATCAAAACTATCCTACAATTACCGGCGACGGGGCAGGTGGTGTCATTCTTGCCTGGTGGGATATGCGTAGCGGTGAGTTCAATATCTATACGCAACGCATCGAACTTACAGGTAATGCCTTATGGGGAAAAGATGGTATGGCCGTATGTGTTGAATCGGGTATTCAAAACTATGTGTACATCACGGGTGATGGATCAGGTGGTGCACTGCTGGCATGGGACGATAACCGTGATGCTACGTTTGATTTGTATGCCCAGAGGATTGATCCAAAGGGAGTTTTGAAGTGGAGCAACAATGGTGTTGCTGTCTGTACAGCACCAGATACCCAATGTTTTCCTGTACTGGTGAATGATGGGACGGGTGGGGCAATCATTGCATGGCAGGATGGCCGTCACAAAGATAAAAGTTATTGGGATATTTACGCCCAAAAGATCAATGGGCAAGGCTCATTGGGAGAATAATAAGATGCTGTTTTGGCAAAAATATATGGCTGAACGGTTAGATGGCTGGATGGTTGATATGGGAGAAAAGTTTTTGCCGTTACATGATAACGGCCATAGAAGACATCATGTAATCATATTATACTCAAAAAACCTCTAACTATTAACCATATCCTGATTTTTTTGCTGGTTCAATCGTCCTCGATTGAACCGAAACATTTGGCATGATTCCATTTCACAGCACGAGTTTAGACTTAAGGGTACCGTTCAAAGATATGGTTCAATCTGCAAGATTGAACCAGCCTTGAAATTATTAACAACCCCCTTTGTCCCTTTTTCTAAGGGGGATTTTTATACTTCATTCCACCCTAAAATGTCAAAAATTTTACCGGTGATCTAATTGTGGAAAGCCGATGGTTGTACACTTGCAGTTAACTGATGCATCTGTCCGCTGTAACGGGTAAACATATCCTGGAGTTTCTGGAAGATTTCCTTAATAAGGGTGGTATTATTAAGGTAAATACCCCAGGGGAATTGCCCATCCTCAAAAGATTCTGCGAAGGTTGGAATTGCTTCATCTATTAGGCGATTTACCCGGTTATGCCGTAACATCAGGGTTGGCATGCGTTCTTCCGTCCCGGCAACCATCCCTTCAGGGATAATCCCATTCCATTCCTTTGAAAAACCTTCCACGACATATGCCCTGCCACGCTTATCAAACAGTTGATACCATACATGGGCAAAGGCAATCGAAGTGTCCTTGTCTACCACCCAGCCCCATACGATATCTCCGTCGATATCGAGCCCGGAAAGCTGAGAAAAGAACAGAAAGACAGAATCTTCACAATCGCCCTTTTTCCTTTGACGTGTTTCTATTGGTGTCTGCCAGTCATCTGTCTTTGGCGGTTCGGCCCGGTAGTCAATACCAAAGGCTATTTCTTTATATGCTTCGTAGATCTGTTCACCGTTATTGAAGGTGTTGATACACCATTCTTTATACAGTGGGTTATCAGGAATGCTGTTTCCATCTGGAGCACAAGCCACAATCGGCTTTTCTGTCCAGATATCTTTAACCGGTTTATAACCCCTTCCGGCCAGAAACAGGTCAGCATACGAAACATCAGCAAATGCTTTTCCATAGCATAAACTTGACAAAATTACAGTGATTATGATTGCAAATAAAGATCTCATAATATTATCCTCCATGTTTATAGAGTTAACTAAAATTAGTTTCTCTACAAAACCTGCTTTGGTTACGCCAAAACATCCTTGTTTACACGCACACAACCAAAGACGGCTTCAGATAACTACTGTTTAGTGCTTACTATAAACACTAAACTATTTTACGAGATATTACTTCTGTTGTCAAATCAGGGTATAAAACCGCTGAAGAATTCAAATGCCCTTTCAATAATATCGGTGAAACGTGATGAAACTTAAGATTGTTTCTGCTTGCATACCTACTTTTGAGAGTGTTGCTTAAATCAACCGTCAGTATCAAGAAACCGGACACTTGTTGAGATACGAGACACAAGCAGAAACTAAAATTGGTGACTCAATCCAACAAAAAACGTCCTTCCCGGCCTGGGAAGATCATCTGGTATGGAAACAGGTCCTGGGTCACTATAGTCTTTGTCGAGCAAGTTGAATACCGTCCCCTGCACCTCCATGGTTTTAAAGAATTCTTTTCCGATAACAGAAAGATTGACCAGTGCATAAGCAGGCAGGTCTTCTCTGGGATCGCCTGCTTCCCTGGAACGTTTCCCGCTCACAAAGGTGCTTATGTTGGTATTGATATACTTCCAGTAATGCGCATTTACACCGAAGTTGCAATAGTGTTGTGCAGTGGATGGCAGGTCATTGCCACGATTATCTTCAGGATTCTGGAAGGTATAATTCATAAAGATGTAATTATCCTTCATGATTTCTACCCTGGTTTCCATTTCAATGCCTTGGACACGGGCGTCTCCAAAATTTTCGAACCTTTGAGTGTTTGGGTTTGATTCTGATAGGCGAAGGACAATAAGACCCTCAATGTCGTTGTAAAAATAATTTACAGAGGATGTAATATATTTGTTGAACTGATAACTCAGTCCAATCTCATATGTCCTGATAGTTTCAGGGTCAAGGTCTTCATTTCCCTGCAGGGCAGTTTGTCCACGGGTGAACATTTCATTGAAAGTAGGTGCTCGAAATGCCTCTCCGTAAAGGAGTTTTAAAGAGGCTTTTTTCAAAAATGCCCCCTTATTTCCAAATGTGCTTGTAAGACCCCGTACCACGGGGATTACAACTCCAAAGTCTCCCGTTTTTAAAATTTCAAATCCCGGTACTGTCCTTAAAATTTCCACAAAGGTGCGGTATCCTGAATTCTTAATCTCTTCAGCCGTAATTACGGTAACAATGCTTGGTGCCTTGCTGATGGGGATTTCGTGTCTTGTGGCAATAGTTATCTCTTCACCCGAACCAAACCAAATGGCCTCTGTTGCGAATTCCTCTTCAAAGGCGGCTTCCATTTCACTTGTGTATTTTTCTTTATTGCTGGATGTGGTTCCGGTGGGACGGGTCGTTTTCCCCGCTGGAAGCTGATGACGTATTTGTGCCTTCGGCGTGAATTACGGGTGAACCGAAAGGAATGCGACTACAGAAAATACAGAGGGACAGAAAAGGCAAAAGCCATGAACCTTTTTTATTTTGGAGCAGTTTAATCAGAAGAAAGCTTCTATACTTCCGGGGATGTATCATGAATTCACCACGCAAGTGTCGTAGTAATATTAACCTGAAGTCATGAAATCGCCGATATGCTTATCATAATTGCTGTTACATGTCAAGCGTTCTTTACAAAATTTACCTTGCAATTTCACCGCTGTTTGTATAATTTAAGTTCAATTGTATAGGAAATTTCATTTTATTTAAGCGGTTTGTAGAGCGCAGACTAAACAGGATGAAGCAAATAAAAATTCTGTAATTTTAATTTCTTTTTTTAATTTATTAATTTCCTTGTAACAGTTTACGGGGTTGTTATACGCCCATTTGAATACAGGCAGAACTGTTGCATCTCCCCAATCTTAGCGGCATGATGACTGCGGTAAGCTGAACCTGGTACGAAATTCTCAACAACCGATTTATTCCTTTTTCCCTATGACTTTTATCATCGAAAACCTCTCAGAACCTGATGTTGAAGCGGCTGTCAACCTTTTCCGTCTCATCATAGACGAATTGCACGCCAGGAGTCTTGAGATTGAACGCTTGCACTTCAAGGACATTTACCCTGTGGAAGAAGTCAAAAATCGTCTCGACAACAATGAATGCGTCTATCTTGTTGGTAAGGAGGATGGAAAGGTTGTAGGTTTTGTGTTTGCCTGGGTATCAGAGGGTGTGGGGAATCTCCACTGGATGGGTTTGGCGCCGGGATACAGGAAAAAGGGATGCGGAGATAAACTTCTGGAGGAGACGATAAAGCGATTCATGGAAAAGGGCTGCCATGAGGCAAAGCTGTTTACCTATCCTTCCGAGAAGGTGGCATATCACCTTTTTCAAAAGCATGGGTTTAAAGAGGTATCCTTTATTGATCGCAGATTTTTTGGGGTGGGAATTATACTTATGGTGCGGAAGATTACCCCAATCCCTGAGGAATTTAAAGCGAAAAAGATTGTCCTGGCCGGAGAGGCAGGTCAGGGTATCAAACTGATGGCACATGTGTTGGCCAATATTTTAGCAAAATTGGGAAAAGAGGTGGCCCTGAATCTTGTTTACGATGCCACCGTGCGTGGAGGTAACATACGGGCGGAGATTGTATATTCTGATGATCCGATTGAAGTGCCATTTTTTGAGGAGGCTGATATCGGGCTTCAACTTTCAAAGACACCGGATCCTGCGGTACGTGCCAAGCACGTGCTTATCGAGGCATCTGCCTGTGAAGGGGAATGCAAAAAGTGTGAACTCCGCTGCCCTGTGAGCGACCGTGTTCCCTTTGAGAAACTTGCCATAGAACAGTTTAACAGCCCTATTTTTGTTAATATGATTGCCCTGGGCAGGTTATTGAGCAGGATTGGTATTAATATCGAGACGGTAAATTTTGCCTCTGAATTTCCTTCACAATTTCTCGATGAAAACGTAAAGGCGATACGCTATGGTTACACGTACCAGGATTAGTGCGTCTGAAATAATTGAGAAAGTATCTTATCTTTGCCAGGATGCAAATTTTAATTTGAATGTGGATGTTCTTGATGCGTTGAGGGATTCATATGAAGCAGAGGGTTCTCCCGTTGCAAAGGAAGTATTTGCTGAATTATTGGAAAATGCAAAGATAGCCCGTGAATGCCAGATGCCCATATGTCAGGATACGGGGGTTGCCGTTGTCTTTGTTGAGATGGGAGAGAATGTGGAGATTACGGGTGGACGTCTTTACGAAGCCATTCATGAAGGTGTTCGCCAGGGATATGAAAGGGGTTTTTTGAGAAAATCCATGGTTGCAGACCCTCTTAACCGGGTCAACACGGGAGATAATACGCCGGCTATTATCCATACGGAACTTATTCCCGGAGATCACATAAAGATTACCTTCATGGCAAAGGGTGGGGGATGTGAAAACATGAGCCGGATTGCTATGTTAACACCAGCTGATGGCAGGGAAGGGGTGATTGATTTTGTGGTAGAAACTGTAAAGATAGCGAAGGCTAATCCCTGTCCGCCCATTATCGTGGGTGTGGGTATCGGCGGCACATTCGATTACTCGGCCATGCTTGCCAAGAAGTCCCTTTTGAGACCTTTAGGAACAAAACCAGGTGATCCTGATACCGTCACCTTAGAACAGGAAATACTGGAACGGATAAACGATTCAGGCATTGGCGCACAGGGACTGGGCGGTTGGATTACAGCCCTTGCCGTCCATGTGGAACGCTATCCATGCCACATTGCCAGCCTGCCTGTGGCCGTTAATATCGAGTGCCATGCGCACCGCGTTAAAACGGTTGTTTTGGGTGCTTGAACTTTTATTGGTAAAATTCACATTTTATGTCAAATATAATCCCTTTAAAAACCCCTCTGACGGACGATAGTATTGTACGCCTCAAGATTGGTGATAGAGTCCTTATAAGTGGTATTATTTACACAGCCAGGGATGCGGCCCACAAACGACTTGTAGAACTTATTGACCAGGATAAGGAGTTACCCTTTGATATTCGGAACCAAATTATTTATTATGTGGGGCCGAGCCCCGCACAACCTGGCAGGCCTGTAGGGTCTTGTGGTCCTACCACCAGCTATCGTATGGATGTATATATGCCCAGGTTGTTGGAAAAAGGTTTAAAGGCTACTATTGGCAAAGGTAATCGTTCTGATGCTGTCATTGAGGCCATGAAATACTATAAGGCGGTTTATTTTGCTGCTACTGGTGGTGCTGCTGCGTTGTTGGCAAAGGCTGTAAAAAAGGTTGAAATTATTGCCTATCAAGACCTAGGATCGGAAGCTATCATGAGATTTGAGGTAGAAAATTTTCCTGCGGTAGTTGCTAATGATATATATGGAAATGATCTCTACAAAGAAGGCGTTGCAAAATATAAAAAGGAATGAAAATGGAAAGCGAAGGAGTCGAAATGATAATTACAGGCGAAAAAGCCTGCTAAATTCAATTATAGCTTATTTTATGCAGTTCTTGAGATAAGTTTGACAATACCGAACATATACAAGGAGACATTGGACATGAAAAAAATTTTATATATTGTGCTGGATGGTCTAGGGGATGGAAAATATCCTTGTAAAGAGCTTGGAAATCGCACGCCTTTAGAGGCGGCATCTACTCCGTCAATGGACATGTTGGCGAGGGAAGGGCAGGCCGGATTGATGTACACGGTAGGAAAAGACATTGCGCCGGAATCCGATATTGCGGTGATCAGTATCCTGGGATATGATGCCATGAAATATTATACTGGTCGCGGTCCTTTAGAAGCGCTTGCCGCGGGAATAAAGATCAATGACGGTGATCTTGCCTTTCGTGCAAACTTTGCAACAAGGGGGACCGGGAGAACAATAAAAGACCGCCGCGTCGGCAGAAATCTTTCTACGGAAGAGGCCACAGAACTCTGCAAAGAAATAAAAAAGAAAGTAAAATTGGAATCCATACCAGCCACATTTACCTTTAAGAATACCCTCGAATACAGGGGCGTATTGGTTATCCGGGGTAATAAAGATAAACTTTCCGGATATGTTACCAACACCGATCCGGCTTATATAAAACACGGCCTTTTGGGCATTGCAAAGGAAACAGGGACTTTTGATAATATCGTTGAATACTGCATGCCCACGAAAGATTGTCCGGATACTGAAGCGGCCTATCGATCTGCTCTTCTGGTGAATGAGTTTACCTTAAAGAGTTGTGAGGTGCTGGATCAGTCAGAGATTAATAAAAATCGCATTCAGAAGGGATACCTTCCCGCAAACCTCGTTCTCTTGAGGGATGCCGGTGACCACCTCCCCAAGCTTCCCGGTATGAAAACCAGATTTAAGAAAAATTTTGGCTGTTTTGTGGAGATGCCAACCGAAGAAGGGATTGCGTTACTTACCGGTATGAAGATTGTACCAATCCCCCCTCCAACAAAAGACCTGGAGAAAGATTACACCCTGCGCGCCAATATGACTATCAGACATATGAAAAATTATGACGGGCTTTATATCCACATTAAAGGGCCCGATGTGCCTGGTCATGACGGCGATGCAATCAGGAAAAAGGCCGTAATTGAAGCAATTGACCAATACTATCTTACACCATTAATAAACAGTATAGACCTCGACAAAACCATTGTTGCAATTACGGCGGACCATTCGACACCCTGCCGGTTAAAATCGCATTCTGACGATCCGGTACCTTTGCTTATCTGCGGTGGAAACGTCAAACCGGATACCACACGTTCTTTTTCTGAAAAGGCCTGTCTAACCGGAAAAATTGGGAAAATCCACGGTACACAGCTTCTGCCATTACTTATTAAATATGCAAATACAAAAAAATAAAAGGAGTTGGGTAAAGAAGGTTATACTATCGTGTGGAATCGTATTCTGCATTGTTTTGGGTGTTATGCTGATCACTCAGGTATTTGTTTCCGAAGATTTTGTACAGGAAAAAGTTACTCAGATAATAGAAGATGAATTCAAATATATCAATCAGATTGGCCCTGTTTCTTTTCACCGGCCCAACAGTATTACTATTGCTTATCTTACTGTTCAAAAACAGGAACAAAACAAAAATTCTCCAATACGTTTTGAGAATATTCAAAGCACTTTTCAGTTACTCCCTTTATTATCTAAAAAGATTATCATTAAAAAACTTTCCGTACAGCAGATCAACTATGAAAATCGGTTGTTGATAAAAGACCTTGTTACCGATAAATTTTCATTCATAGATGGCGTTGTCTCTACTCACGCACGATTCCGTGTAAATGAAGGCCCAACTACCATGAAGGGGATAATTGATCTCCATCAAAAAAAGCCGGTCTTTGATCTTTCGTTTGATGCAAAAGACATTCACATTACCCAGGATCTTCCGGCGATCGATCTTCTTCCAATATTCGCAGTCAAGGGAGGTGAAATAGGGGGTCTTTTGAACGCTACCGGTTCTCTGCGGGGTAAGGGTTTTGGGAAGGAAGCCTTTAACGAGAAGCTTGTTGCTGATATTAATCTCGATGTAAGGGATGGTTACATTCGTGGTAACGAGTTATTATCCTCCATCCTGGAAATCATGGGCGGGAAAAATTCCTATTCATTTGATTCGATGGTAGCGTTAATCCAGATTAAAGACCGCAAGGTTTATACCCAAAAGATGGATATTCAGGGTCCGCTCATGAGCCTGAACGCGTCTGGCATGGCTGAATTTGAAGGAACAATCTCTTACGATGCGGTGGTTAAATTTAATGAAGAACATCTGGGGAAGGATGCAGAAAAAATTGCGGAGTTAGTTCTGAAACAAAATGAGTTACCAATAGAAATTCGGGGCACTACCGAAGACCCTGAGGTTGTTGTTAAACTGAACAAAGAGAATCTGGAAAATGTTTTCAAAGGTTTGGTCAATGAATTTTTACGCACCTCAAAAAAAGGACAGAAAAAAGACGGGAATTTACCGTAAGATATTTCATGTGAGAAAGTAGTTATCAGTATTAATCTGCGAAAATCTGCATCCTGTTTTAAATTAGATATGAATTGGATTGACTACTCAATCTTTGCCATCTTGTTTTTTGCAACGGTCTTTGGGTTTGCCAGTGGTCCGTTACTTCAATTCCTCAGGATCGGATGTCTGCTGATCTCTTTCTTTACGGCGTTACTTTTTCACGATGTCCTGAGTAACTTCCTGAGGGGCATTTTTACCCCATCCACGGCCAGCTTAGTAGGTTATTTTATCATCTTTGGCGTTGCGTTCATGGCCACGTATATTATTACCGACCTTGTAAAAAGGATCATAGGGAAATGGGGAATAGGGGTTGGGCTCAGGTTGTTGGGTGGATTGTTGGGGAGTCTGAAAGGGCTTATATTTTGCGGTGTGATTATTTTTGGCGTCTTGCTATTTTGCGGCAAATCGACCTGTGATACGGTTCATACCTCAAAGATTGCAACTCAGATTGGGAAAGGCATGCAGGTCATCATTTCCAGTATTCCGGAGAACGTCTCAAACAAAATCAAGGGGTATGCGAACAGTATCAAAAAAAAGAATGTATCGAAAGAAGCAAAGCCAAATGAAGATGAAGATTTCAAGGAAACAAATTCCGAATAAATTTCAAACTCCTATTACCAGACAATCTGTCACAAGTTATCTATTTTCCTCCAATACTTCCTCAAGATCGTGTTCATGAGAAATGGTCGTTTTATTCCTCCGTAAATCCTCAAGATAACTCATTGCCGCTTCATTGGGTAAATGGAGAGGTGATCTGTTAAAATAAAACCGTGTGAGTATACCAGCGATAGCAGAACCTCCAGGGAAATGTTTTCTGTTCTTGCAGACGTGAAACGAAGAGTCATTAAAAATGAAAAATTAATTTTGCAATTTGCATTTTTTAATTTTTATTTTGCCATTACAATTTTTTGTTTGACAATCCATATTTTTAATATATGCTCAATTTTTTGATGTTTTTATAAAGATTCATTTGTTATCATTAGTACATTTGCCAGGGGGGTTTTCAAATATATGAGTCCTCTTTCTAAAAATTTTGTGCGTGCAAGCCTGATTTACTTTTTCATTGCGGCCATACTTGGCACAATTATGATTTCTATGAGGAGCTATCCGGCACAATTACTCTTTTCCCATGTCCACCTGAACCTTCTCGGGTGGATGTCTATGATGATTTATGGGGTCGGATATCATATCTTACCCAGATTTTCAGGAACACCGCTTGCTTATCCTAAATTGGGAAATCTTCAATTCTACCTTGCGAATATCGGTCTTGTAGGATTGGTATCTTTCCGCCCGATACATCCACTCGCAGAAATTTTTGCTGGTATCCAAGTGGTTTCTGCCGGCTTGTTCGTATTCAATATCTGGATGAGTACGTTGCCACCCAAACCCGAACCTGAATAACCATTATAAAAAAAGGAGATTTCGTAGAATGTATGCGATAGGAATCGATATTGGTTCTATGTCCACCAATGGAATTCTGATAAATGATAAAAAGGAAATCCTTTCCTCGACAATCATACCTACCGGTGCCAGCAGCAAAAAGGCAGCGGATAAAACTTTTTGTCAGATACTAACCGAAAATACATTGTCGGAAAAAGACATTGATTATATTATTGCTACCGGATACGGGCGTATAAAAGTACCGTTTGCCAATGAAGTTGTGACAGAAATTACTTGTCATGCCAAAGGAGCAAACTTTTTTTTCCCGAAGGCCAGGACTATCATTGATATTGGCGGGCAAGACAGCAAGGTCATTAAGGTCGATGCGAATGGAAACGTTCTTGACTTTGTTATGAATGACAAGTGTGCAGCCGGGACAGGCCGATTCCTCGAGGTTATGGCCAGAACCCTGGAGATAGATCTGGAAGAAATGGGGCCGATTTCACTGAATGGAAAGGATAACGTTTCTGTTAGTAGTCTGTGCACAGTATTTGCAGAATCCGAGGTGGTATCCCTTATTGGTGCAGATCACAGAACTGCGGATATCTGCCGGGGATTACATATCTCAATTGCCAAACGCATCACAGCACAAGTAAAGAGGATTGGATTAGAGGAAGAGATTGTTATGACAGGCGGCGTTGCAAAGAATATCGGTGTCGTAACAGAATTGGAGAGGAATCTTGGATGTAAAATCAAGATTTCAGAAGAACCTCAAATCAACGGAGCGCTTGGAGCCGCATTAATTGCACTTGAAAAGGCACAGTCAAAGATTCAAACTTCTGTGTCTGTTTCTGGAAATTCATCCACTGGCGCATCCATTACGGAATTTTCGGTCGAAGACAGTACCTTGCCGAAAATAGGTTATTTTTGTTCGTATACTCCGGTGGAACTTATTCGTGCTGCCGGATTTCATCCGGTCAGAATCAAGGGTTCTGAACAGGAATCGAGCGCCGCAAATGAAATGCTTTGTGGCAACATCTGCCCTTATATCAAGGCCGTTGTTGATCAGAAAATCAATGGCAACCTGGAAGATTTTAAAGGAATGGTATTTGTCAACTCGTGTGACGGGATGCGACGGCTTTATGATGCGTGGGTGAAATTGGACGAAGGGAAAAAGTCGTTTAACTATATTTTGGATATTCCCAAAAATACCGACGATGCCGCAGTTTTTTATTATGCAAACTTGCTCAAAAACTTCAAAGAAAAGCTGGAAACCTTTTTTACACTCAAAATCCACCACGACGATATCAATCAGAGTATTACCCTGTACAATGCGGTCAGGGAGAAGGTCAGGTTATTTTTGCAAAAGTACTGGAGCGGATATATCGGGCAATCCGGTTATGAGATATTTTCCCTGTTAAAGAAGGGTGTCAATGCAGTTCCGGAAAAATTCCAAACCTATTTAACCAACATTATGAAACAAAGGGAAGGTATATGTGATACACGGGACATACCAAGACTCTTCGTCTGGGGAAGTATTATGGAAAATGAGAAGATTATGAAGATTATAGAAGATGCAGGAGCCAAGGTGGTTGCGGAGGATTTGTGCAACGGCAGCAGATATTTTGATGCCCAAATTCATATCAGCGACGACCCCATTCTGTCAATCGCCAAAAGATATATCAAGCGGTCTCCCTGCTCCCGTATGGTCAATATTTTTGAGAGGATTAATAAAGTACTGGCCATTATGCAGGAGAAATCGATTCACGGGGCAATTTATCACACCCTAAAATTCTGTGACCATAATCTCCTGGATTATCCCATGATTAAAAAGACGTTCCATGAAAAAAATATCCCGCTCCTTCATCTCAATTGCGATTATACCCTAAGTAGCGAAGGGCAAATCAAAACCAGAGTTGAGGCATTTCTTGAACAATTAACCAGCACCTCCAGGAAAGAATAAGTGAAACATGGCATCAATTCGTAAGTTTAAGGAATGGACAGAGCCATTTCTTCGTCGTGTTTCCCCGATTTTATTCAGGGAACTTTTGCGTTTTTTGAAAGTATATTATTTTTTCTGCCGTGGAAACAAAAAGAAGGAATTGGTTTCCCTGCATGTCCAGACCCGCGTGGGTGTAAAGCATTTATATAATGCATTTGCCCACACCAAACGGACTGTTTGGACAACAATGTTTGTTCCCTCAGAAATTCTGTTTCCTATGGGACTCTATCCTTTTTGCCTGGAAATTGGCGCTGCACTCTTTGCGGGTCTGGGGCAAAGTTCGCGGGGGCTCATGGAGGCCGAATCGTATGGAGTTCCCACTGATATCTGTTCCTTTCACCGGTCGGCAATCGGACACACATTCAGAAACCTGTTTCCCAAAAACATCCTTCAGGTAGCCACCACGACGCTCTGCGATAACAACACCAAGACGATGAAGATATGCGAGTCTGTGACAGGAAAAGAGACCATCGTTATCGATGTACCGTACGAAGCGGATGACTATTCCGTCAAATACCTTACGAAACAGCTTGAGGATTTTACTCAGCGACTGGAGGAAGTGACGGGCAGGAAGATGGATCAGGCAGCATTTGAAAAGGCGATTGAATACTCGAACCAGACGCGGGAAAAGATGCTCGAAATCAATGAACTGAGAAAAGATCCCTATTGCCCCCTTCAGGGTAGCAATGCCCTGGGGTTTATGTTTCCCGGATATTTATTAATTGGTTCTCAGTTGTCAGTGGAGTTTTTCTCCAGCCTGGCTGCAGAACTGCGTGAAAAGACCAAAGAGAATAAAAGAAATGCAAACAGAATATCTCCGAAAGATCAGATCAGAATCCTCTGGCTGGAATTAAAACCGTATTTTAAAATTGATTTTTTAACAAAGTTAGAACAGGAGCAGGGGGTTAAGATCGTCTTTGAGGAAACAAATTATGTTTACTGGGACAAACTGGACCCGCAGAAACCTTACGAAAGTCTGGCCAGGAAACTTATTACCAGCCATTATAATGGTCCGTTAGAACGCCGTATTGAAGTAACCAAGAAGCTTGCCCGGGAGTATCAAGTGGATGGTGTGGTCGTATTCTCATCATGGGGTTGCAGGAGGAATAATGCCGCTGTTCCAACATTGAAAAGGGAATTGAACAAGATTGGCTATCCACTCCTCAGTCTTGATGGGGATTGTGTTGACGATCACAACTACATGCCGGGACAGTTTTCCACAAGGATTGAAGGCTTTTTGGAAATGTTACGTGGAAGGAAGGCTACCACGAATCTTTCGCAGCGTGAAATGACCGAAGCCGGTGTAGCCTGATTTAATGCACAGGAATTTTCATGCCACAAAGCCATTAAGACACTAAACGCTCTTCAAATCGTTCTTCATTTACTTGTAGATCGGCTCTCATCTGATTCTTGTGAAATTGGTTTCCCTGATAATCTCCATACAAGTGCCAAGATTGATCAAGAAAACAAAAGCCCTCTTTTTTAGTCACTTCATTCCCCGCATAATAACATCACTATACCCGTTGAGAAACGAACAACAATCCGAGATCCACTTTAACTGGAAAGGCACATATTTTCCTTTAACGAATGCCTTCTGCATTTCTGATAAATGAAATGGTTTTTAGAAACCATTTGACACCCACTATGTTACTCAATACTATATTG
Source organism: Candidatus Brocadia sp. (assembly GCA_021646415.1). NCBI lineage: Bacteria > Pseudomonadati > Planctomycetota > Candidatus Brocadiia > Candidatus Brocadiales > Candidatus Brocadiaceae > Candidatus Brocadia > Candidatus Brocadia sp. The sequence continues at coordinate 197,960 of SOEU01000003.1, read as the reverse complement.
GCAATTATAGAATACGTCTGTTGCAGAACTGAGTGCCGCAGCTATGCAATTTAGAAAAAAATTGAAAACGGAACAAGAAAGAAATTAACATAACAACAAGGCACTCCACTTGGCCGCTATTCCATTAGCGCTCCAGAGCGGCAAATGAGTTTTGGTGTTAGGTATAAAATAAATCATATGAGGTAGAGAAATATGAAAACAAAAGATCTTATAGCAGAAGCAATTTCATTACCTGTTGAAGAAAGGGTAATGGTTATTGATTCTTTATTAAAGAGTTTAAACCCACCGGAATCAGAAATAAATAAAAAATGGGCAGCAGTTGCTAAACGACGACTTGAGGAACTCCGTTCTGGTAAAGTGAAAGCAGTATCAGATGAAGAAGTATTTAAAAAAATCTTGAATAGGTTCTCAAAATGAACTATTCATTTCATCCTGAAGCAGAAATAGAATTTATTGAAGCAATTGAGTATTATGAAGAAAAGGAATCAGGATTGGGATACGACTTCGCTGTTGAGGTATATTCAACTTATTGAAAGAACGATATCTTTCCCAAAAGTTTGGCCGGTTATAGAGAAAGATATCAGGCGGTCGTTAGTTCGAAGATTTCCACATGGAATCTTATATTCAGAAGAGAAAGAAGAGGTATACATTGTAGCAGTCATGCATTTACATAGAGAACCAAAATACTGGAAACACAGAATCTAAATAAATGCCTAACAAGACAAATGTATTCGCACATTTCTCGCCATCTGCGGTTGCCGCTCAATTTCGCCGTTAACCAAGTAGGGTAGGCACCGCCTACCAAAATTGAGCAATCGGGGATACTGCATGAAGGATTGGATCTAAATGGTTTTTGACAGATAATTGGTAATTTGGGGTGGTGCGTATACGACATTCGTCGTTAAATGTTTGGGTGTCTGCCACTTTGGAAGCGTGGGTTGATTATGGCGGGCAATGCCCTGCCCTACCTGTTATTGAATTTTAGAGAGTTAAGTGAGAAGAAAAGTTCCAAAAGAGTTTCTAGATCTATATAAAACTAAGGATTCTTATTTCGAAAAAACTTTAGAACAAATCAAGTCAGAACGCCAACAAAGACTAAGTCAATTGGCTGCTCGTAAAGGTGTGAGAGGTAGAATCACTGATGCCAGAGTTAGCGTCCTTACAAAGTCTGGAAAAATGCACAAAAGGCCAACATCCCTGTTTCTGAAGTTTTTACACGCACTGAGGATTTGCTTGGGATTCGGACCGTTTGTAATAACTTGTCTGATATTGACCTTTTAATTGAAATGATTCAGCATGATTTGTCAACTCTAAAGGTATTAGAAATTAAAGATTTGGTATCATCACCGTCTCCGACTGGGTACAGAGCAAAGCATGTAAGAACACTATATAATATTTTTCAATCAAAAGAACAACCAATACCTTGCGAAATTCAAATAAGAACTCTTGCGCAAGATACTTGGGCTAGATTATCCCGTGAAGATCTTTACGGATAGAACGCACCCCAGAGTATTCTGAAGCTGGCCCAGGCACTTTCAACTCAGCTATCAGCTATTGATGAAATCGCTCAACTTATAAGAGATGAACTTAATAAATGTCCACCCAAAGCAGATGAAATTAAAGATTCAGATTCAATTTCTCCACAGAGACTAAGCTTACTTTATAAAGACAAATTTGGAGAGGATATTTTTGAATGGACACTTGTTGGTTGGATCCAAACATTATATGAAGCTGAAACGGAAACAATTGAAGATGTACGTAAGTTATTAAATGATGAAGGATTACGGAAGACCGTAGATAAATTGGCACTTAAAATAAGAGGTTTCTCATTAGAACATTCGGAATGGGTTATCTTTAGTGCATTGATCGCTACCGAATCGTCTTTAACAACAGGCATAAAAGCTGTAAGAAAACAAATTCAAGATGAATGGGATGAGATAGTAGCAACTGCCCGCAAAGAGGCTCTTTCGGGAATGCCTGAAACTTTAGACAAATTTATACAGATGCTCCAGTCAGGAGAAATTCCTGCGGAAGCATTAGCAGAATTAGACGGTATTCAAGGGTGTTACCGATGTGGAGCCGATATCTTTAGGCCTGAACAAGCTGCTGAAGCTGTGCTAGGCTATTATGGTTGGCCTGATACAAATGTTGACTTGGAGCAATTGTTTAAGGATGCAAATGCAGAAGGTATACCTGAAATTGAGAGTGTAGATTATAGTGGCGTTTGTCAATACTGTGGTTACCAAATGTCAAAAGATGATTAATTTTATTTTTGCATAAGAAATTGCTGCACCTGATCGCTATTCCATTGCGCTTCATAACGGCAGGTAAGCATTGTCGTTACATATATTCAGGAGACTTGTGGTAAGCATATTTGTTGGCGTGGTCAAAGAGGTTTTGAAATCCGCAAAGGCTTTTATTGAGAAGATTAGATAATTTTCAGATTTTACTTTGCCTATCACAACTTACTTGATTAACCATTTTTCCATATATTTGTCTTGCCTGAGCATTTGAATACCGTCCATCTGCTTTACTTGGGAAAGGATATATTCTAAATTCTTTAAATTTTTTTGTACCTGTTCCCCGTTAAATGGGTTTCCCTGACAATCTACATACAAATGCCAGGGGTGGATCGAAAATATGAAAAGCCCGCCTTTGGCTACATCTCTTGCCCGCAAAACCGCATCAACATAATCATCAGAAACCCTTCGGCCTTCAAAGATGGCCCATAAGTAAGAAGACATCCTCTTACCCTTTTTATCATGAAAAGAAGGCAACGCCAGTTCCAAAAGATTTGAATCAAATATTTCCAGGGGAAACGGATTCCCTGTCCATTCAGTACCCACAGCTACCGTCTCGGAGGAATCGTACTGGAATCCCAGCTGTTCTAAGACTTTCACCACAGTCCGATTGATTCGGGTATAAGGCGCACGAAACCCCTTGATATCTCTTTCAAAAATGTTTTCCAGAATATCCTTTGCCTTCGTTATAACTTCCTCAATAGATTCTTCTTCCATAGGCATGCCTGATATTTTTCCTAAAAAATCCTCATGTTTCAACGAATGACAAGCCACTTCGTGTCTTTCAGACAACGTGTGTAAATTCACCCCTTCTGTAACAAGCATCTGAGCCGTCCTCGCCTCATAAAATAGCGTGGCGTTTATGTCATATATATCCAATAATTCCAGGATCCTCTGCAACCCCTTCCTGCAGGCTTCGACGCTTATCTTGTCATGTTCTGTTGGAGAAGAAAGCGCATCATGCCGTCCTTCGACAGCGCAATTGGCATCAGGGTCGATATCCAGAGAGATTGCGACAGATAAAAGCCCATCAATCTTTGTCATTTTTCATTGACCACGGAAACACAGATTTCGCAGATTACACAGATTTTAGATTAGTAAATTCCACAGGTATTCAAATTTTTATCCGTGAAATCTGCGCAATTTGTGGTTTATTCTGCATTATTTTACTTTATTTTGGTTTAAGAAGCGGGAAAAGGATGACTTCCCTGATGGAAACATTGTTCGTTAAAATCATAATAAGCCTGTCTATACCAATTCCCAATCCACCGGCTGGCGGCATGCCATATTTTAAAGCAGTCAAAAAATCCTCATCTATCTTCCCGGTAATATCGGCCTCGGTGCCTAATTGTTCCCGGAATCTCTTATCCTGCTCCAGGGCGTCGTTCAGCTCAGAATAAGAGTTGGCAATTTCCATAGATGCGATGTACAGTTCAAACCGTTGGGCAAAACGAGAGTCGTATTCACATGCCTTTGTTAAAGGACAAATTGAGGTAGGATAGTCTAATACAAAGGTGGGATTGTTCAATGCCTGCTCTACCATCTGTTCAAAGATGTTGTTTGCCATGTTGTCTCTGTCAACACCCTGGGTCTCAAGTCCCAATTCCTTTGATTTTCTCGCCAGACCTGCTTCGTCCTCAAAACTCACACCGCTGTATTCTTTTAACAATTCGGAAAATGTGGCACGACGCCAGGGCGGCGTCATATCAATCTTCCGTTCCCCAAAAGGTATCTCATATCCACCATACAGTTCTTTTACCAGTGATGTCACCAGGCTCTCCGTAAGTTCCATCATGCCGTTATAGTCGCTGTAGGCCTGATACAGTTCCATCATGGTAAATTCAGGGTTATGCTTCGTAGAAATGCCTTCATTTCTGAAATTGCGGTTGATCTCATAGACTCGTTCCATTCCACCAACAAGCAACCTTTTCAGATACAGTTCCGGTGCAATCCTCAGATAGAGATCAATATCGAGGGCATTATGATGCGTGATAAAAGGTCTTGCCACGGCACCACCGGGAATGGACTGCATCATTGGTGTTTCTACCTCTACGAAGCCACGATCGTCTAAGAACCTTCGAATGTACTTCAGGATCTTAATACGTTTCAAAAAGGTTTCCATTACCTCTGAGTTGGTAAATAAATCGACGTAACGCTGCCGGTGTCTTAACTCCACGTCTTTGAGTCCGTGCCACTTCTCAGGCGGTGTTAACAGTGATTTTGTCAGGATAGTAAAATCTTCCGCATAAATCGTGATTTCACCGGTTCTGGTCTTAAAGAGGGCGCCTTCAACGCCCAAAATATCGCCAAGGTCAAGCAATTTCAATATCTCAAATTTCTCCGGGCCGACCTTATCGAGTTTTATATACACCTGTATTTTCCCCGTCCAGTCTCTCATATCTAAGAATGCAGTCTTCCCATGCGGACGCATGGTGGAGATGCGTCCGGCGGCCTTAACCTTCATATCGTCCCGGTCTGCTACAAAGCTATCCAAAATTGATTTTATGGGTTGCGTTTTGTCATATCGTTTCCCGTAGGGCTCCACTCCCCTGTCACGCAGCTTTTGGAGTTTCTCAAGGCGTTCTTGTTCAAAATTTTCCATAATGTTTTGTATCCCGGAAAGATTTACATACAGCGACAATGTAAAATAAAGGCCACAAAATTTTACTCATTTTATCAGTAATACAAAGACAGTCAAGGGAAATGGCTGTTGATTTTGCCTTGCCATTCTTTACCATCTTTACCAAAACAGGTAACCGAATTTTGCAAACGGGGTTTCCTGTGATTACTACGGATGAACCAGGTGATGATAACAAGCCATTGTTTCGCATTTTCAACCGTTTAAATTCCATGACGATGAATTTTATTGACCGTTTGCTGTTATTTAAGGTATAATTTTTACCTGTACTTCGTGTTGGGTTTTTGTTAAGTCCGCATTTCATAATTGCTTAAATAATGAAAAAATTCTGGGTGTTTTCAGGAGTAAAGAATTATGGAAAAAGATAGTATCAAAGAAATCTTCCAGCTCATCTTTGAGATCATCAAGGCTTTATGCGAGATACTTTGGAAGAAGATCAAAAATTTCGCAGGCCTGATCTGGGACAGGTTTTTTGGTATGGCTGATATCTCATCAGAAAGACAGGCAGAAGAACAGGAATGGGGGGTTACCGGCGAGGATAAATGGCCGGTTGCTCCGGAAGCGCTGCCCGTCAAGCCTGAAGAACCTCAGGTAAGGATTGAAAGGGAAGAGATTATTTATGTTCCGGAAATTCCGGAACTTCCCGATAATTACGGGGATAATCGAATCGTGCTGATGGTGCGGGATCCGGAGTGGTTATTTACCTATTGGGAGATTCAAAAAGAGGCAATGGATAGCGTTTTGAATACGCTTGGCGGCATGGGGCATGGTGCGAAAATTGTATTGAGGGTTTATGACGTAACGGATGTTATCTTCGACGGTAACAATGCCCATAAGTACTTTGATATTGAAGTGACCGGTGGCGCTCGAAATTGGTATATTCATGTGGGTGAACCGAACAGGTCGTTTTGCGTGGATATTGGATTCCTCACCTCCCATGGGATATTTCGCATCCTCGCCAGATCGAATACGGTGAGAACTCCCCGTACGAGCGTGTCTGAGGTAGTTGACGAAAAATGGATGGGCATCGAGGAGCTTTATGAAAAGATATATGCCCCGACTGGCATTGGTATCAGTGAATCTGTATTTGCAAGGGCACACAAGGGATGGCAGGAAATACTAAAAGAAGGTGTGTCTTCACCTGAGTCTTTGAGTGGTTTAACTGTTTCAAAAAAATAACTTATGAGAAAAGGTTACCTGTCATTAATTCTTCACGCACACCTGCCGTATGTCCGTCATCCGGAATACGCCGAATTTCTTGAAGAAGACTGGCTTTTTGAGGCCATTACCGAAACCTACGTCCCCCTTATTGATGTCTTTGACAAGCTGATCGATGATGGTATCGACTTCCGCATAACCATGTCTTTGACCCCGCCGCTGATCTCGATGCTTACCGACACACTTTTGCAATCCCGTTATATTCGTTATGTTGAAAAACGGATAGAACTCTCAGCAAAGGAGATCGAAAGAACGAAGCATCAGCCAGAATTTAACCGGCTTGCGCAGATGTATCACAGCCATTTTACCGACGCGCGATACGTTTTTTCAGAAAAATACCATCGGAACATTGTAAATGCCTTCAAAAAATTTCAGGATGCAGGCAAGTTGGAGATAATTACCTGCGGGGCTACCCATGGTTATTTGCCTCTTATGAATAATAATGTGAATGCCATGCGTGCCCAAATCCATGTGGCGGTAAATCATTATGAGAAACATTTTGGCAGAAGGCCTCGTGGAATATGGTTACCTGAATGTGCCTATGAGCCGGGAGTAGACCGGATTCTCAAGGAGGCAGGTATTCACTTTTTTATTACCGAAACACATGGAATTCTCTTTGCTTCTCCGAGACCGAAATATGGTATTTATGCCCCCGTCTACTGTCCATCCGGCGTGGCTGCCTTTGGCAGGGATATGGAATCTTCGAAACAGGTTTGGAGTGCTAAAGAAGGATATCCGGGTGATTTTTTCTACCGTGAGTTTTACCGGGATGTGGGCTTTGACCTCGATTATGATTATGTAAGACCGTATCTCCACGGTGACGGCAAGCGCACCAATATCGGCATCAAATATTACCGGATTACCGGCAAGACCGATCACAAGGAACCGTACTCACCTGAAAAAGCGATGGACAAGGCCGCTGAACATGCAGGAAATTTTATGTTTAACCGGGAGAAACAGGTAGAGTACCTGGCCTCGCTAATGGACCGGAAACCCATTGTTGTCGCTCCTTACGATGCAGAGCTCTTTGGTCACTGGTGGTTTGAGGGACCTCACTGGATCAATTTTCTGTTTCGGAAGATTGCCTTTGACCAAAAGACGATCTCACTGATTACCCCGATGGAATATCTTGAAATATATCCCGTTAATCAGGTTTCCACGCCCTCTCTTTCGAGCTGGGGGTACAAGGGATACCATGAATACTGGCTGAACGGTAGTAATGATTGGATTTACCGGCACATCCATAAAGCAGCGGAGCGTATGGTTGAATTAGCGAAGACATATCTGCACGCAGATAAAGGTTCGTTACAGGGTCGGGCGCTTAATCAGGCTGCAAGGGAACTCTTGCTGGCACAGAGCAGCGATTGGGCATTTATTATGAAGACTGGCACGATGGTGGAATACGCCGTAAAGAGAACAAAAGAACACCTCTTCCGTTTTACGAAGCTCTATGATGATATTCGGTCCAGCAGTATCGATGCTGTATGGCTCTCTGACATCGAAGGCAAGGATAATATCTTTCCGGATATCGATTATCATATCTATCAATAGGGCATAGAATAGTTTACTTTTTTGTTTATTTTTTATAAAAGGAGTAATGGATAGAATGAAAGTGCCAAAGGAGGTTGGGAAACCTCATACCAGAGATAAAGTTTATGCAGAGAACGATCCGTATTTACCCCCGAAGGGATCTGGACTGCCTGAGGTTGCCATCTGTAAGGATTGTACTGCCGTTTATCAAAAAAAGAAATGGTTTCTTGATCCCAAGCTTTATAAGGAAAAAAAAGCGGCGAAAGATATCAATTGGGTAATCTGTCCTGCTTGTAAAAAGATACAGGAAAATGTGCCGGGTGGTGTCGTAACACTGAAGGGCGATTTCCTGCAACAGCACAAACAGGAAATAATGAATCTTATTCATAATGAAGATGAACGCTCGAAGAAATATAATCCTTTAAAGCGGATCATGAAGATCAACGAAAAAGGCAACGAGGTTGAAATCCTTACAACAGAAGGCAGGCTGGCGTATCGCATCGGATCCATTTTATTTAAGGCTTATGATGGCGAAGTGGAATACAAAAAACATGAGAATACAAAATTTATGCGTGTGGAGTGGAGACGGTAAAACCCCTGCCTTTAAAATTTACTAAGGAGTCTGTGTTATGATTAAAATCGAAAAAATCCTGTTTCCCACCGATTTTTCTGCATGTTCGAAACATGCCTTAAAGTATGCCCTGGATATTGCCTCAGAACGGGGGGCAAAACTCTACATCCTGCATGTAATTCCGAAACTGAATGTTCCTGTTGGCACCGGGGGATTGACCTTTCCGGTATCAAAACTGTACGATGATATGGAACGGGAGGCAAAAAAGAATATTCATCGTCTGGTACCCAAGCGATTCCTGGAGAAGATAAAAGTTGAAAATATTATTATACGGGGAACACCTTTCCAGGAAATCATCAAGGCCGCCAAAAAATACGATATTGACCTGATTACCATCGCTACACATGGTCGGACGGGGCTTTCTCATGCGCTTCTGGGGAGTACGGCAGAAAAGGTCGTGAGAACCGCTCCCTGCCCGGTCTTGTGCGTCAAATATCCCGAACGCGAATTTGTAGTACCGTGAGTTGCACCTGATGTTCAAAGAATTTTAATCCTGTAGGGTGCGTCCTACGCACCAAAAACAATCCAACGTATGGGGGATGTGCGTAGGACGCACCCTACACAAGCCGTCTTCGTGGGATAGGCGTCCTTGCCTGTCATCATCGCAAATCGAAAATTTTGTCTGAGGACCATGCTATGGTCTCAATTAAAAGGATTTTTTTTCCTACAGATTTCCCTGAATGTGCAGAACACGCCTTAAAATACACAGTATCTCTTACGTCCACGCATGAAGCAAAATTATATGTACTGCATGTAATCACGGAATTGAATATTCCTGTCGGATTGGGGGGATATCGGCTTACCCATTATCGGAAATATATGATAACATGGAAAAGGAAGCACAAAAGAGAATGCAACGCCTGATACCTGCGCAATTTCTGGAAAAGGGTAAGGTTGAAAATATTATTATGCGGGGAACTCCTTTCCTGGAAATCATTAGGGCCGCCAGGAAATATGATATTGATCTGATAACCATTGCCACACATGGTCGAACAGGATTTTCCCATGTATTTCTTGGAAGCACGGCAGAAAAGGTTGTGAGACATGCCCCCTGCCCCGTCTTGTGCGTGAAACATCCCGAACACGAATTTGTAGTACCATGAAACTTTAGGAAATATCTCTTTTCACGATGGAAATAATTATTGAAAAGACAAAAGATGTACCGGTTCAACAATCAGCCATTGAGATTGTCGAACGCAAAGGACTAGGCCATCCAGACACCTTATGCGATCGTGTGGCTGAAGAGCTGAGTATTGCCTTTTCCGGGCACTATCTGAAAAGGTTCGGCAGGGTACTCCATCATAATATTGATAAATGCCTTCTCGTTGGTGGACGTTCTGAGGTTTGTTTTGGGGGAGGTGAGATAATAATTCCCATTCAGATAATTGTCGTTGGCCGGGCTGTAGAAATCGTGGGAGATAAAAAGGTGCCTTTGGAAGAGATTGCCAGGGAAACAACCCACAGGTGGCTAAAAGAACGGTTGCGGTTCCTGGAGCCTGAAAAAAATGTTATTGTGGAAACAAAGATTCGAACCGGCAGTGTGGACCTGCGGGCGACATTTGATAGTTCAATTCCCCTGGCAAACGATACCTCGATTGGTGTTGGTTTTTCACCCTTGACAGAAACAGAGTCGCTTGTTTATCACACGGAACAATTTCTCAATTCTGCGGAAGTGAAACGGAATTATCCCATGATTGGCGAGGACATAAAAATCATGGGTATACGAATAAACGACCGGATAAACCTTACAATTGCCATGGCCTTTGTTTCAAGATTTGTTTCTTCAAAAGATGAGTATTTTCACATGAAAACGGAACTGCTCGAATATATCCGGGCATTTGTGAAAAAGTTGACGTCCCATGAGGTTACTGTAGCAATCAATGCCGCAGATAATTATGAAAAAAATATTGTTTATTTAACGGTGACAGGAACCAGTGCAGAATGCGGGGATGATGGTCAGGTGGGCAGGGGAAACAGGGCAAATGGGTTGATTACACCATATAGACCAATGACACTTGAGGCCACAGCGGGGAAAAATCCTATTACTCACACCGGGAAATTGTATAATCTGGTTGCCAGTGAAATATCGGCAGAGGTAGCTAACGACCCTGATATTGACGGCGTTGAATGCTATCTGGTAAGCCAGATAGGGATGCCTATTACGGAACCTCAAATTCTCCATATAAAAATCCGCTCCAGTCTTGCCCAAAAGATACTGGAGGAAAAATGCAGGGGTATTATAAAAAAGCATCTCGGTCAAATACCACAATTGTGGACGGGAATTCTGGAAAGACGCTATTCACTGTTTTAGTGTGAGATTGGCTGAGAAAGTGAAAGTTGTAAGTTACAAGTTTGCGATTCAAAGCGATAGCTTTTAACTGACAACTTGTAACTTACATCTTTAACTCAGCTGAATTCCAGTTTATCCATAGTGAATTATTACCGATTCATTGAGGATTAGCCTATGGTTGCCAATCCAGAGGTCAAAGGCACCCTGGTCTCATTTCTTGTGGGGATTACGGAGATCAATGTCGATACCGTAGAAATTGTCGATATCAAAAAGGCCAAGAGTTCTCCTTCATATCCCGATGTGATTCCAACGCAGATGGTGGCCAAGGTTGAAAAAAGAATTGTTGAATCCAGAGAGGTCGATTTATTGGTTAAGTTCTGTCCTCCAGGAATTGTCATCGTGGAGGCATCTGTTGATCTGGAGGATATCTTAGGTGAACATGTATTTGATATCAAACGAAGTCTCATTGTTGAATGCAGGGCTATCCTGTGGGAATATCATTGTGATCCTTATTTTGATGAAGAGTACAGCGTGTACTGTGTGTCTGATTACCAGGGGGACCCGGAAGACATTATTTCGAAACATAAGGATAGTATTACAGGACTCCTGAAAACTGAACGCATACCTTTAGACGAAGAAGAGATTAATGCGACCCTCAAATTTAATATTAAATATTCAAAGGACGATATAACGATTGTGGAATGGGATGGGGCATTTGTATTCGATCCTCGCGGTGATTTTGCCAGCAATATCGAACTTTTGGAGATTGCCAATCTCCAGTTATTGAAATTGAGGCTTTTGGAGTATGAGATAGAGGAACGATTAGAGAAGGCTGCACACCTGTTACAAAAGGCCACAATAAAGAAAATACCGTGGCTCAATTCCCGCAAAATCAGGCATTCCTTGCGTGAAATTATACAGATTCGCACAGAATCCATCCAGGAATTTGCAGCCACCGAACGCCATATTAAACTCATTGGAGACTGGTATTCTGCCCGGTTGTTTAACCTGATAGCAAAAAAACTCCACCTGGAGGCATGGAAGATAAATATTAACAAGACACTTGACACACTGGAAGATATTTACAGTATGATCGCTGAGAATTTTTCCATATCCCTTTCTACCACAATGGATTTTATCATGACCTTTGGGTGGTTCGTTTTATTAGTCGGATATTTCTTATTGTTCCTTTTGGAGTTGTTACAGAAGAAACCATGATGTTTTTATAAAGAGGAGATTTTGATGTCTATGCTGATGAAAAATAAATGGGTTTATACGAAGGCACTCACCGTCTTTTTTGCAGCGGTATCCTTTCTCACAGTAAATTCCACTTTTCATGCATTTGCCGGAGAAAAAGGCCAGGGTATCATCAATGGTACCGTTAAGGCCAAAAAGGCCAAGTATCTCAGGGATACCATTGTCTATATCGAGCATGTACCAGATGTTTTTGAGCCCCCGCAGGAACATGCCGTCATAGATCAAAAAAACATGACCTTTATTCCCCATGTGCTTCCCCTGCTAAAAGGGACTACCGTCGATTTTCTTAACAGCGATCTGGTTCAGCACAATGTCTATTCTCCTGATGCAGTGGCAGATAATTTTAATTTGGGAACATGGCTTAAGGGCGAAATAAGGCCGTTCACGTTTAACAAATTAGGGGTTGCCTCCATCCGGTGTAATGTGCACGTCGATATGCTGGCCTACGTCCTTGTCCTCCAAAATCCGTACTTTGCAAGGGTCGATAAGGAAGGGAAATTTTCCATCACGAATGTGCCCGAAGGGGAGTACATTCTGAAGGTGTGGAATGAACGGTTCAAGGCACCTGATCAGCAGGTCGGGATTAAGGCAGACGCCCCTGTCACCGTAGTGTTTGAGTTAAAATGATTTTGACTAAGGAAATATGCAAGTATGCTCATGGCAATTGAGCATACATTTGTTTATTGCCTTTTTCATTCCCCTCAATAACCGGGTACGTATTCTTTCATGAAACATATTCACGTCGCTTGTGCAATTATTGAGAAGGAACGGAAAGTTCTTTCTGCACAGCGGAGCAGATATATGAGTTTGCCGCTAAAATGGGAATTTCCTGGCGGCAAGATTAAGAACGGGGAAAGCCTTACAGAATGTCTCCGGCGCGAATTGCAGGAAGAATTGGGCATAGAAGCTGCCATAGGCCATCCCCTTCCCCCTGTAACGCACAGCTACCAGACATTTTCAGTCACACTCCATCCGTTCATCTGTACCATTATTGCCGGAGAAATCACGCTTCATGAACATGCCGCATTTGCATGGTTAAATCCCCAGGAACTTCATACCCTCGACTGGGCAGAAGCAGACGTGCCGGTGATACAGTTATACAGGGAATTTCTCAAGACTCATTGTTCTGTTTGAGGGTAGATTGATTTTTTTACGACAAAAAGGTAATCAGCCATTTTTTCTTCAACGATATACCGTGCAGTATCTTTCTGGGTATGTAGGGCATCGAGGGTCACCGCACGGTCTTTGATATCTAACGGGTCAGGGAGGGTGCGAAGGGCTTGGATTTCGTTGGTTTTGCGGTCAACGGCGCATTGGGCAATAACCACATCTTTTTGCTGGAGAAATGCAGAGAGGAGGTGGACTTTATGGCCGTCTTGCTGGTGGGCGCCGCATAGGGGTCTTTCCCTGAAAGAGATTGTAGCCAACCGTACACGGCGGTATCAACGGCTTCGGCGCTGACTTCCTGTAAGACCGCCTGATGGTGGGTTCGCTGGGAGGTTCGTATCGGCCCGGTCTTTCTATTGAACCGGCAGCCCAGCCGTTTGAGCATGTTTTGCGTACAAGACTTTGCCCACTGTGCAATTGCAGCATAGTTCGAGGCAGAACACAGAAGTGCGCAAATGGCAACTGTTAGTACAGAAAGCTTTTTGTGCCGCTTGCCTCGTGGCGTGCGTGGGTCAGGGATTTGTGATAATCGTTTGAAGTACTGCGGGCCAACAAACGTTTCTGCAAGATAAATGGGATGACCGTAGAAGGTTTGCCAATCGCAGGATAACCGTTTGAGATTCAGAGCAAGGACATGAGATGCAAGGTTTGGTATGCGGATATCGGGTAAGATCAGGAAACGGCTGTTATTGGCAAGAAAAGACAGACGTTTGTACTGGAGAAAAGAAGGCCATCCATCCATTGGTCACGTACCTTGCACTTGAATGCAGCCGCAGACCACCAATCAATGCGAACCAACGACCATGAGAATGGCAATGGGTTCGTTAAACAGCGCACCAGTAAGAATTTGCCCTTCACGAATTGGTGAATTACCGCTTATGCGTAATCCTTTTAAGGCGATGCTTCGTTTTTGATTCGTATAATCATCACTTTAACCGGAAATGTTTCTGATGAGGCGTTTCTTCGTCTCGAATATAATCCTTCACCAGTTTCAGGCATGCCTCTTTGGTACAAACGGTATCCATGTTGACATAATTTACGTGATCCTTCTTTGTTTCTAACCAACTCAGCACGATGTCTATTTCTCCCGTTTCAATTTCAGTAAGGGTATTATCATTTTGAATATTTTCATCGGAAAATACCTTTTCTTCCTCCCCATTCCCCCTCCTATCCATGGAGGGGGAAATTGCTATTCCTTTCGTTTTTTCTCTTCTTATGGGATGGGAGGAAGGGGTGGGGAAATTTCCGTTATCCTTTGCATGTGAGGCGCTTGTTCCTGCGGTTTCATAATACATCTTATCTAAGATTTTTTCAACCCCCGAAAAGTTCACGGCATCTTTTAAAACTTCGTACCGTTCTAATGGCAGACCATCTTTCACGAAAAACAACTCCAAACTTTCCTCCAGCGAAAAGGGTAATATCAATATGAGATTTTTCAGGTTTCCATACCTGGCTGCCCTTTCATGCACTTCGAGCTGTTGGTTCAATCTTGGCTGGTGTTGTTTTATCAATCTGTATTCCAGAAGCATTGCTGAAAGTTCAGAGCCGGTTGTCTCATATTCAATGCTGTAAATGTTACGCAACAAATCGGTTATCTTTTGCAATCTGTCTGACGTATTCCAGAAATAGGAACTCACCCGCGTCCTCAGATTCTTTGCCTTGCCCACGTAAATTATCTTTCCCTGTTTATCCTTCATCGTATAGATGCCCGGCTTCTGAGGAATGGCCCACAGAAAGCCCTTATCAAAGGCATATTTACTAAAATCAACATATTCGATATCGGGATGCTGGAATTCCAGGACATCTTCTACCGTGTTCAATCCCCTTTCTTTTAAGAGTTCCGTGTACCGGGAAAAGATATCGGCAATAGTACCAATCTCTTTTTCGGTACGCCGGATATCCATTACGGGAAGTTGAAAAAAGGTGGCTACATCATTCAGCGATTTCGGATGAAGGTCTGGAATAAGTCTCTTTGTTAAAGACTTTAAGCACAAGTATGAGTTTTCCATTGGTTTATCCAATGTATTCGATATTGTATTGATCTGGTGAATGGATGACTGAATATCATAACCAACCAAAACACTTTCTCCGCAGAAATCAATGAGAGAGCACATCGCCTTTTCTGCAGGAACGCCTTCTTTCATTTCCTGTGTCAAATCTGCTGGTAAGCAAAGAGTCGATGGGGCTGGTGATGCCGGTTTTATGAAGAGATGGAGACGGTCTGTTGTTTTATCATTTCCTGGTTTTTGTGCACTTATTTCGATGATTGTTTTTGGTCTTTCAACGGTATCTGATGTCAGAAGGCTCAGGAAAACAAACCTTATCTCTGAAAGGGGTGTACCCCCTCTTTCAATAATCTTCCAGAGATGATTTTCGTCTACAACAAACCTGCGGTCCCCGGCTGTAGCAGTCCGTATAAGTGTCTCACTGATATTGGGTGGGGCGCCTTTAATCTTCAACACCTGTTCCACCAGTTCCCCGCTGGTAGCACCTGTTTTCTGAGACTTCAGATAGGTATAGATCTTATCACGCATAGTGCCGGGAAATCCTGACGATCCTGAAATAAAAAAAGAGGGCAAAAACTCCTCTTTCATGGAATGGCGTATTTTGTTCTATTCTGCAGGAAATGAAAGCCGCCGGCTACTATCCCGGGAAAAATTTATTTCTTGCTTTCGCACGTTAATTTCATGTATGCCTGATACTCCCGTTGCGCCTCTTCTTTCATACCCTTTCGGTCATAAATGATACTTAGACCGTAATGCGCCTTTGCAAAATTGGGATCAATTCGGATGGTCTCTTCAAGTGCAATTGCCGCCTCATCCAAAATTCTGCTTTCTGAATATGAGCTCCCAAGGTCAAAGTATACAGACGGATTGTAAGGATTTACCTCAATAGCCTTTTGTAATGATGCAATTGCTTCGTCAAGTGCCCTTTTGTCCGAATAAGGATTCTGTATGTTGTAATGGGCAGCTGCTGCCTTGCGAACGGTGGTAATGGCATTAGCAAGCACCCGCTTGTCAGCGTAGGCCTTACCAAGTCTGTAATGTGCGTTTGCGTCACGCGGGTCGAGCTTCACGACGGTGCTAAATTCTTCAATCGCCTCTTCGAATAACCTTTCATCAGCATAAACGATACCCAGGCTATAATGTACCTTTGGGTTTTTGGGATCAATTTCTATTGATCTCCTGTAAGCATCCGCAGCCTTGACATTTTCGCCTTTAGCGTAGTAGGTTAAACCGAGATG
This sequence comes from Candidatus Brocadia sp., assembly GCA_021646415.1. Taxonomy (NCBI): domain Bacteria; kingdom Pseudomonadati; phylum Planctomycetota; class Candidatus Brocadiia; order Candidatus Brocadiales; family Candidatus Brocadiaceae; genus Candidatus Brocadia; species Candidatus Brocadia sp. The sequence continues at coordinate 181,685 of SOEU01000003.1, read as the reverse complement.
GTAATGCGCCTGGGCATGGTGCGGATTGATATCAGTAACTTTTTTGAATTCAGTTTCCGCCTCATCCAGCCGGTTCTTATTCAGGTATATCTTGCCTAAACCAAAATGGGCATCTGTATAATTTGGATTGATTTCGATGGCCTTCCCGAATGCCTGAATTGCCTTATCTGTCTCATTTTTCTCAGCGTAAACTACTCCCAGATTATACTGAGATACGCCGTCTTTGGGATTGATCTCCATTACTTTTTTATATTCGTGCATGGCATCGTCAAACATCTGTCTGGATTTATAAACGTCAGCCAGCTTACTATGTGCCAACTCATGGTTGGGATCTAATCGTATCACAGATTTAAGTGCAGTCAGAGCATCTTCCCAAAGACCTTTTTCCATGTAAAGTAAACCAAGCTGAAAAAGTGCATCCTTATAATCCGGATCAATCTCTGTAGCCTTTTTTAGTTCCGCGATAGCTTCGTCAACCATCGTCCGGTTATTATATGCCATCCCCAGGTCATAGTGTGCCGCCGCCAAAGTGGGATTTATGCGAATGGCCTTTTGATATGCAGTGATGACCTCATCAGGCATATCGACCTTGGAACATCCGTATATACCTCCAGAAACTAATACTGCCATTAACGTTAGTGTTTTGAATGGCGATACTAGATTCGTTACCATTATCGGGTCTCCCATGAAAACTTTTATCGATACATGAATTTTCTATAACGGACTTATTTTATCTTTCAGGAAACGGTAGCATGGACTTTGTCATGATAGTTCGACACGCTTATTATCATGTACGGATGAAATAATCTCGTTCATCCTGAGCTTGCCGAAGGATCAGCCGAACGCCAAACTTGTTTGTTCATGCCTAACTTGAGGCAGGACAGGCTAAGCCATACTTTTATGGGGGAATATATCAAATGGGCTATATATTGTCAAATGTTTATTTGATAGATATTTAGATAATCAAAAACACTTACTCCCAGCCAAGTTTACGAATCTCCTTGATTGACCCGGTAACCTCATCGCAGACTTTTGAGACTGCAGACTCGTCTTTAAACCTCACATTGATGTTGTACTGGACTTCGTTTTTCACAAGATCCCGTTCAAACTCGTAATGCTGTAGTTCCATGGAGTTTCTTTTTAATATTTCCAGAATAGACGTAAAATTGGGTTCCGAACCGGAGGCACATATCTTCAGTGTTTTATAGGTATCACGCTTGATATCGCGCTCAAAGAGAGGCACTAATAATAGTGCAAAAAGGGTGATAACTGTCGTAAGTATCGCAGGGGTATAACAGCTGCTTCCTATTGCCAAACCGATACCCGCCACGACCCATAAGGATGCCGCAGTCGTTAACCCCCTCACCGTTGTTTTAAATCTCATAATTGTGCCTGCACCCAGGAAACCGATCCCGGTTACCACCTGAGCGGCAATCCTTGCAGGATCGACCCTTATGATGGAGTCAGCGGCAAAAGTTTTATATTTGTGGAAGATATGCTCAGATACAACCATCATCAGGGTTACACCCACGCATACCAGGATATGAGTCCGCAATCCGGCCGGTCGTCCCCGCCTTTCTCTCTCCCACCCGATAATTCCGCCTAAAACGGCTGCTATGAGAAGTTTTCCGATAGAGTTATCGAAGGTTTCTAGAATACTCTGAAGGCAAAACATATCTGCTCCTTAATTCCGTAAAAAAATGTTTTCGATATATAAATCATTTTAAATAAATGATTTAGGTGTTATCAAAAAGTATAACCCCGTCAATAATTAATGTCAAATGTTTATTGTCCTCCCTCAAAGCCGAAATTTCAACAGTTTGAAGGTATTTCATAAAGTTCTGCGAAAAAAAGTTCTCTCGTGTATATTTGTGTTCCTTTTTTTTGGATAATTGATAGTATCTCTTGTGGTATATTACAATTTTGCAAAAGTGGAATAAATGGCAAAAGGTGTTATTGGTGGGAGGTAACAAGTATACGTAAGTTAGAGCTCTTCATGAATGTGTTGATGAGGTGCGCAATATGGCGGATATCTTGGCGGGTTTCTACGAGTTTTCACCTGATGGAATTCTATACAATGAAATTATGAGGAGAATTTACTATGGCTAATTGCTGGAAGTGTGGTCTCTATCTCGGAGAAAAAGACGAATGGAAAAAGATGACTACCACGAAAGGAGACATCTGCATCCTCTGCTACAATAAGGCCAAAGAGGTTGATGAACCCCGTATCAAGGCCGATATGGATGCCTTTTTAAAGGAGAAAAGAGGGAATAACAACTAAAAAGAAGTTGAACGTGAAGTCTTTCTCTAGCAGGTTTTTGCCTTTTCTCTTTTCTTATTCTTAACTTATATTGTTTGTATGAGAAACAATGTTTAAAAATCAGTAAAATTTTTTTCATCCTAACAATAAATATTTACGTTTATCTTTGACGTAGTCCTGGCATATTATGCATATAAGTTGACTTAGCATAAGACTTTTGTTAATATTTTGAGTTTATGTAAATGAATTGTAGCCTTTGTTTGGGGGCAAATATTTTTGACAGGATTAACTGTTGTGTATTGCTGATTTTATCTGGATACATACCGTGCTCTTCTCTGAAACAAGGATTCATAAGATTTGGGTAACTATATAATCGGGATAGATCTGGGAGGTACAAACCTAAAGGCAGGTATCGTAGATACGGATGGGAAAATTCTCCATCGCCTTTCCATAAAAACCAATTCTCATGCCGATTCAGAGACTATATCCAGTCAAATCCTTTCGCTGATAACTGAAATCATACAGAGCGCTCACAGAAAAGAATCTGATATGATAGGTGTTGGGCTGGGATCGCCGGGCCTTGTCGATAAAAAAGGTGAAACGATTCTCTTTTCCCCCAATCTGCCTCGCTGGCGAAATATTCCTATCAAACGCATAGTAGCAGAACGGTTTTCAAGGCCCTGTATATTGGAAAACGATGCCAACGCAGCCGCATGGGGCGAGAAGTGGGTAGGGGCAGGGAAGGAAGTTCATTCCATGGTGATGCTTACCCTGGGAACAGGGATTGGGGGTGGTATTGTTATCGATAATAAGTTATGGAGGGGTGCTAATAATGTTGCAGCTGAGATCGGTCACATGGTGATTCAGATGGACGGACCGCAATGCAATTGTGGCAATCGTGGATGTGTCGAGGTGTATGCATCGGCTACGGGTATGGTACGGCGTTTTAAAGAGGTATTAAAGAGCGGTAAATCTTCGTCATTACAAATTTCTGATGAAATTACGGCAAAGATGATTAGCGATGCTGCTTTTCAGGGCGACAGGGTGTCGTTAGATATTATTGAAGAGACGGGGCGTTACCTTGGTATTGCCCTTATTAATATTATGCATGTATTAAATCCGGAGATGATTGTATTGGCAGGCGGTATGATTGGTTCCGGGGAATTATTGATGAATCCCATAAGGCAGGTCACTCAGCGGGGGGCCTTCGAGGCATCATATAAAGATACGAAAATTGTGTTTTCGCAGCTTGGCAACGATGCGGGGATTATAGGAGCGGCAGGATGTCTACTGACAGAATTAGAAATTTCTGTATAATTGCGCACATTGACCATGGGAAGTCTACGCTGGCAGACCGGTTGTTGGAAAAGACGAATACCATCACATCCAGAGAGTTCCGTAACCAGATGCTGGATGATATGGATCTGGAGCGCGAACGTGGTATCACCATCAAGGCCAGTGCAGTTGCACTGAAACTGGTGCGGGATGGCAAGGAGTACAACCTCAATTTGATAGATACACCCGGTCATGTGGACTTCAGCTACGAAGTTTCCAGAAGTCTGGGCGCCTGCGAAGGAGCATTGTTGCTGGTTGATGCCTCACAAGGTGTCGAGGCACAGACAGTTGCCAATGCCTATCTTGCCATGGAACACAATTTGGCCGTCATTCCTGTTATCAGTAAGATCGACCTGCCGCAATCCCGGCCTTACGATGTACTTACTGAAATGGAAAAAACCCTGGGTATTGACCCGGCAGATGCGTTGATGGTCAGCGCAAAAACCGGGGAAGGCGTCGGTGAAATCTTTGGAGCCATCATCAAGCGGATACCACCGCCAAAAGGCAATCCCAATGCGCCGTTGAAATCCCTGATCTTTGATTCTGTCTATGACGAATATCGCGGTGTTATTGTGTATCTGCGTATCTTCGACGGCTCTGTTAAGGTGGGTGATGAGATATACATGATGAAGACGAACCGTTCTTTCAAGGTAGAAGAGGTCGGAGTATTCAAGCCAAAGATGGTAGCGAAAGATTGCCTCTTGGCAGGTGAGGTAGGCTACTGTATTGCCAACATCAAATCTATTCATGATGTCAAGGTAGGGGATACGGTTACCCATAATAAGGAACGTACCGAAGAGGCGTTGCCGGGGTATCGGGCACCCATGCCCATGGTATACTGCGGTGTCTATCCGGCAGATAATGCCGATTTTCATGTGTTGCGTGAGGCACTGGAACGGTTGAGCCTGAACGATTCGTCATTTACCTTTGAGCCGGAGACTTCACAGGCACTTGGATTCGGATTTCGGTGTGGATTTCTTGGTCTCTTGCACATGGAAATTGTCCAGGAACGACTGGAACGGGAAAGCAACATCAATATTGTGCAGACCGCTCCCAATGTGACCTATGAGATATTGAAAACCAATAAAGAGGTAATTAAGGTCGATAATCCGGAAAAGGTTCCCCCGGTGAATGAAATTGAGGAATTCAGAGAACCAATAGTGCGTGCCAGCTTTGTTTTGCCTACAGAATATGTCGGGACTATTATGCAATTCGCAGAAGGACGCAGGGGAAGATATAAGGGTACCGAATATCTCAGCGAGAAGCGAGCGATACTTACCTATGAGCTACCATTGGCTGAGATTATCTTTGATTTTTTTGACAAGATGAAATCGGCCACACGAGGTTACGGGACACTCGACTATGATTTTATCGGGTATGAGCCGGCGGACCTTGTAAAATTGGACATTCTTGTGTCAGGTAAACGCGTAGATGCCCTTTCAACCATCGTCCACAGGAAAGATGCTGAGATGAAAGGTAGAAGACTGGTTAAAAAACTCAAAAACGAAATTTCACGACACCTCTTCGAGGTAGTTTTACAGGCAGCGATCGGAAGCAGGGTTATTGCAAGGGAAACGATCCGTCCAATTGCGAAAAATGTAACAGCCAAGTGTTATGGTGGCGATATTACACGAAAACGAAAACTTTTGGAAAAACAGAAAGAAGGCAAAAAGCGAATGAAGTCCATCGGGAACGTGGAAATTCCACAGAAGGCGTTCTTGTCTGTATTATCCGTTGATGAATGAGGTGCAGGATGGCTGACATAAAAGACCAACAAACAAAATCCAGGGTAAACGATAAGACAAAAAAACGGAAGAGCAAATTACGCGAAAATATTGAATCGATAGCCATTGCTGTCGCGCTGGCCTTTGCTATCCGCTATTTTGTGGTGGAGGCATTTAAAATCCCTACTGGCTCGATGGCGCCGACCTTATTGGGTGAGCATAAGGATGTGAAATGTCCAAATTGCAGCTGGTTTTTTTATGCCGACCGTCAAAGCGAAAGCGCTACGTGTCCCAATTGCCAATTCGGGATAAATCTTTCGGCTTATTGCGATATTTGCAATAACAGGATCCGCTATAATTGGCCGGCATGGTTATGGAGAAAGGGATCTTGTCCACGCTGTAAAACCACAGTCGCCTGGTCGGACCTGTCAAATCGGGTAATTCACGGTGGAAACAGGATCGTGGTCAATAAATTCTGGTATAAATTTAAAGATCCACAACGATGGGATGTCGTAGTGTTTGTCTACCCGTTATACGACCTTACCTGTAAAAATTGTGCCACACAACTTCCTGATACGGAATGGCACGAGGGTTTCCGTTGTCCCCGGTGTGGCTCAACAAGATTCTCAAAGAAAACGAAGAATTATATTAAACGTCTCGTTGGTTTACCTGGTGAAAAGCTTCAGATCATCAATGGTGATATTTATACCAATGGCAGGATACAAAGAAAACCTGATTCTGTGCAGGATACGCTGTGGCTACCGGTTTACAACAGTCATTATTTGGCGAAGGAAACTGACGGACCAACGTGGATAACTGACAGTAGTGCATGGGAAATTAATGAAAAGTCATTTGTTTTGGATAATATGTCACAAAACAACCATGATACGTCTCTTGTAACGTTTGGGAGAAACATTTATGACCAAAATGGTTACAATAACAGGTCTGGCAGCACGGAAATGGGTGACGTAAAGCTTCGCTTTGATGTGACGCTTTTGAAAGGTTCGGAATGTCTGGAACTTGTCCTTGAAAAAAACAACAATGTATTTACTGCCATTATTCCAACGGATGATACGGATGCAAAAGGTCGTCTTATGAAGGATGGTAAAGTCGTTTTGGAAACAGGTATCCGCCTGCAAAACGGACACCCGCACAAGATCGAGTTTTCAAATGTAGACCACGTGGTATCCTTCTCAGTAGATAGTGAAAAAGTTTTCGTATTTGACTATGATGACGGAATGGTACCTGATCCACGCCCATTTGATACCAGTAAAATTCGTTTTGGTGGTACCCGCATACATGGGACTTTTGAAAATATCAGGATTTTCCATGATATTTATTATACCAATCTCTCGGCTGGTACCTGGGGTACAACCGAAGCGATCCAGTTGGGTGAGAAGGATTATTTTATGCTCGGGGATAATAGCAGAAACAGTAACGATAGCCGCGTATGGAAGTTCGTCCCGGAAGAGAATCTTGTAGGGAAGGCATTCTTTGTATTCTGGCCTCTGGATACGATGAAGTTTATAAGATAATTTTAAACACGAAAAGACATACCACGAAACACAAGACAAAAAGAGAAGTTTTTAAAAGTTTTTTTTGTGTCCTTAGTGTCTTTGTGGTCAAAGGTTTTCATTATGAATTTATTAAGGGCAGATGGGTTAACAAAATCATACGGTAAGCGCACCGTGGTAAATCATGTCAGTTTTGAGGTTAATGACGGGGAGATCGTGGGTTTACTCGGTCAAAACGGGGCGGGGAAAAGTACTTCCTTCAACATGATTATTGGTGTTGTTCGGCCGGATAGTGGCCGTGTGATTTTTCAAAATGAAGATATTACTGACTTCCCCATCTATCTGCGGGCACGGAAAGGGATGGGGTACTTGTGCCAGGAGCCATCCGTTTTTCAGCGGCTGACGGTAGAAGAAAATATCCTCGCCATCCTGGAGACACATCGATACAATTCCGAAGAGAAATACAAACGCCTGATCGAATTGCTTACCGAATTCAACTTAAAACATCTGGCAAAAAACAAGGCATTTACCCTATCCGGTGGTGAAAGAAGACGACTCGAAATCGCACGGGCACTTGCCAGTTCCCCCACCATGATCCTCCTTGACGAACCATTTACCGGTGTCGACCCAATTGCTGTTAATGAGGTGCAAGACATCCTCCTGAGACTTAAGAACAGGGGGATCGGTCTCCTTATCACCGACCACAATGTACGTGAAGCCCTCAGTATTACGACTCACTCATATATCATAAGCGAAGGCACGGTTGTTGCCAAAGGTACCACCCAGGAAATCTTAAATAACCCCATTGCACGCCAATCCTATTTAGGTGATAATTTTCCTACCAGTGAACATAGATTGACGGACTTCAAAGACATCAACAGTAAAAAGTCGATAGATGCCGACCGAAAACCCATTGTTCGCAAAGATACTATCATCAAGTAAATACCTGTCAGCCTGAGAATTTTTAAGAAATAAAAAATATCCAAAAAACCATGTTGCCTTTGGCAGCAGCTTTTAAAGCCCCCCTCTGAAAAGAGGGGGCAGGGTGTGTGCAATCATGCCTCCCGCACACCCCTTGATCGTTCGACTGAGCGTTCGTCTGAGCTCACGCCGATGGCTCACGACGAAGCCCTCTCTTGTTAGAGGGGAAACTGTCGGTTTGAAAATCCTAACCCGAACGCGTCGAAAAAGACAAAAACCGAAGTACGAAATTTGTGAGTCAACCCTGTCAGGGTTTTAAACCCTGACAGGGTTAGTTTTATTAATATTTTTGCTAATAATGCCAAAATATTTTTTATAAGATATTAAACATTAAATTGGAAAATCATCAAGGAACGCAGTGAATTTAGAAAGAGGTATTGACTTAGAAATATACCATGGATAAAGAAGAATTTTTCACCGAAGACATTTTAGCTGGCAAATTATACGATAGGACGGTTATCAAAAAACTGCTTTCGTATGTATTGCGCTATAAGGCATCAGGCTTGCTCTCCGTCTTTATGGTACTCATCACCACCGTTTTGTTTTTACTCGGTCCGTACCTCTTTGGATATGCAATTGATCATGGTATTAACAAAGGGGATAAAGCATTAATATACAGGACGGCATTGGCCATCCTGGCTATTGAAACATTGCGTCTGGTATTGGTGGTGGTGCAAAGTTATAATATTCAGGCCATTGGGCAGAAGGTTATGCTCGATATGCGCATGGAGCTTTTTCATCACATCCAATCACTTCCCGTTTCTTTTTTTGATAAAAATCCTGTCGGGCGGATCGTTACACGCCTGACCAATGACATCGCGGCTATTGGAGAACTCTTTTCAGCCGGCGTTATTGTAGTAATCGGTGACATCTTTATTATCATTGGCATATTCGTAGCTATGTTTATGCTAAACTTGAAACTTGCGGTTATTACCCTCTCCGTCTTTCCAATTATTGTGATAATTGCCCTCTGGTTTGGTAGCCGCATGAAGAACTCATTTCGGGAGATACGGCGTAAGCTGGCACGTATCAATGCCTATCTCAATGAAAACATTACGGGGATGAAAGTCATTCAGCTCTTTAATCGTGAAAAAAAGAATTATGACAAATTTGACGAGATCAACGATGATTATTTGAAAGAACAGGTCAAATATATCCGTTATTTTGCGGTATTCCAGCCGGCGATTAATATGGTGAGTGCACTGGCAGTTGGTCTGGTACTCTGGTATGGCGCCGTGAGGTACATGCACGGGTTCCTTACCCTTGGGGTCTTAGTGGCATTCCTGGCGTACATTCATGACTTATTTGACCCCATCAGAGATATCGTTGAAAAGTATAATATCTTTCAAGGTGCAATGGCGTCGTCCGAACGTGTATTTGGTCTCATGAGAGGACCATCTGAGGTAGATTATTTCATTTCCCATCCCTCAAAAGAAGTTCCCAAGAGAGATTTTAAAGGGGAGATAGAATTCCAGAATGTCTGGTTTGCATACAACGGCAGCGATTATGTATTGAAAGATATTTCTTTTCACATAGAAACAGGACAGTCTGTCGCACTGGTAGGGGTAACTGGCAGCGGGAAGACGTCGATCGCAAGTGTATTAACACGGCTCTATGAAATCCAGAAAGGTACTATACTGCTTGATCAGATCGATATAGGGAAAATAGAAAAAGTGGGGCTGCGATACGTCATTGGATTAGTCAGTCAGGATGTCTTTTTGTTTGCAGGCACATTGCGGGACAACATTACCCTGTTTAATCCTGTATCCGATTCACAGGTATTAGGGACCATCGGAGAATTGGGGTTAATGCCCTTTATCGACCGCATGCCCAGGGGACTCGATATGGAAATTGCCGAGCGTGGTGCAAATCTCTCGGTAGGCGAACGCCAATTTATCTCTCTCTCCAGGATTATCATTTATGATCCACGGGTGATAATCCTTGACGAGGCAACATCTAGCATGGACCCCCTCTCTGAAGTATTGATCCAGAATGCCATTCAAAAGGTCACACGGGGCATGACGTCCATCTTCATTGCCCATCGGCTATCCACCATCCTCCACTGCGACAAGATCATCGTATTAAACAAGGGAGAGAAGGTGGAAGAGGGCAGTCACGAAGAACTCCTGCGCCAGGGCGGTCTTTACAGCCAGCTTTACAAGGTGTATATGAAGGAGGCGTTGATAGGGCATGGGTAATTATTCAAAATTGAATCGGTAGAAAAGGATATACTGGATATGTTAAAAGTTTTGTAACACTTTAGTTCTTTGAAAAATTAACTAGCGATTTTATGAGTTAACCCAGAAGGCGTTTTAGCCGTAAGAGCATTTTCTGCACTTGCCAGAAGGCTTTCCACTGGATTAGTCCCCTGTAATTCCGCAGAGCGAAGCAAAGTCATGAGGATTGCCTGAGTTTTTGCCCCGTGTTTAGAACGATTCTGTTGTGAAACCTTTCGGGTCAATACTGGCTTTCGCATCTGTTGCTCAGCGTGGTTATTATAGGGACTCACACCCTCATGTTCCAGGAACGTGAAGAGTTCCTGTTTATGGCGATTCAAACGCTTGGTCAATCTTTGTGAGTCTTTATCCTGACAGGGTGTTGCCAGAAACTGTTTAAGCCTGCGATACAACCTTTTTTTGAGTCTAAGAAAGCATGCCTGGCTCACTTGGTTCTTTTTCTCGGATAGTCGGATGGCATCCCTGAGCAGCCGGGAAAGTTTTTTCCTGAAAACTTTCCATGAGGTAGAACGGTTGTAGGTGCCTACTTTCACGAGTTCTGTGAAAAGATGATAGAAACACCGCTGCTTTGCCAGCGCGCTTATCTTGTTATAAGCGCCCCAGAAGTCACAGATCAGGATACCCTTGAACAACGTGCCTAAGACTTTTTTATGACAGGCGCCCCCCGATTCCGTGTTATGAGGTAGTAGCAGAGGGTTTTGGTGGTAAAACACCATAACCAATGGGTTTTCCCATTCAACCTCCACCCGGTTTCATCTGCGTGCAAGACGGCGCTGGCAGAGACTTCTCGTCCAATATCGTTATACCGTGATTCCAGGAGTGTGGCAAGAGACTTCCATGCCTGGGTTAAACCACCGGCGCTTATGTGAAGGTTGAAAAATACGGAAACCATCTTTACGATATTGTTTACACTCATACCGACTAAGTAATGAAGCCAGGCGGTAAAGACAACGAGGCGCAATCCGAGTCTGGCGTTTGGCAAGGCATCTGTGACCATGGGTTGAACTATCTTTTTGCAACAAGAACACCAGTAACCATGAACCGTATGTTCCGTCACGACAGGGTCAAGGCGTGGAATATCCTCGATGTATCGCTTATACGTTCTTACCTGCTTTTGCAGCAGCTGCTGACAGTCAGGGTAACTCTCCAGGGTATGTGTCTGATAGGCAGTTATGGTTTCGGGCCGTTTCCGGGAAATCCCCTTATGTCCGTGCTTCCTGCCACAAGGCTGCCTTTTCCTTTTGCTTGTGGGCTTGAGATAAGGTGGTGTCATGCCGGAAGGGGTAGTCTGACTCGTTGAAAGGTAATTGAAAGGTAAGGTATCAAATCTTTCAAATTGACAAATTATATCTGAATGAAAATGTTCAAAAATACACCCTTTTCCCCACTTCCGTGAGGACAGGGCCATTACGAAAGATCCGGATTCTTGAAAAACTTTGAAACCCGAAGTCCATGATTTAGAAAAACACTTTGACCCCGCGAATGTTTACTATCTGATGGGTTGATCAAATGGTTTACAAATTCTACGACCTCACGTCTGAGGAGATTGCGATTGTTGAGAGAAAGATTACATGTTAAAATGACATTTAAGGAGGTGAAAAAATGATAGAAGTAAAAGTACCCATATCATCTTACGATATTATCGAAGCTGTAAAGAAGATGAAGAAACATGAAAGAGAGTCGTTTATTGAAGATTTACTCGCCATGACCTCTCCCGAATATCTTCAGAGTATCAAGGAGGCAAGAGCCGAGTATAAAGCAGGCAGGATAAAATCACACAAAGAGATTTTTGGAAAATGAGCTATAACCTTGTTTACACCCGCCGGGCAGAAAAGGATATTAAAAAACTTGACCCTTCCATAAAGCGTCAGTTAAGCAAAGCCATCTTGAAATTACAGGATAATCCTTTAGAACACGCTGATAAACTGACAGATCCGAAAATAGGAACATACCGTTTTAAAATTGGTGATTATAGAGTTATTTTTGATATTGAAGGTAAGGATATTGTTGTTCTTCGTGTCGGTCATAGAAAAGAAATTTACAAAAGGCACTAAAAGAGTTGAGGAACGAGATGAGAATAACTTATGATCAGAGGGGATGCATTATATATACGTTTTATCGAGACAACCGTAACAACAAAGCATGTGCTGAAGGAATTGCTATTGATTATGATTTAGAAGGGAAAATTGCAGGTATTGAAATCCTTGATGCTGTAAAAAGGTTTGGTACTAATAATGTTTTCAAAAAAGTAACCCTTGAAGACCTTGCACTTCATACAAGCTAAGAAACTATCTAAACCTCCTTTTGCCTTCGTTGACTAAACCCTTGCCGCAAAACAGCATCAAAGAAAAATATTGGCATTGATATTGTAAAAACATAAAGGGCGGTTAGAGGTATGAATACAAATATTGAAAGAATAGTATCTGATCCGAAGATATGCAGTGGCAAACCATGTATTAAGGGAGCCAGAATCCCTGTGCATATTATACTCGATCTTCTTGCAGCGGGAGAGAATTTTGATGGCATCAAAAAAGCATATCCAAATATTATCGAGGAAGACATCAGGGCATGTTTATCATATGCTTCTCTTCTTTCTGATGAGGAAGCAGGGGTTACAGCGTGAAGATTTTCGTCAATGAAAACCTATTGAGCCCATTATTGATTATTTAAGGTCCATTGGAGGGCAAATATTCGATGTGTTTACTGCAGAGTTCGGTCTCCTTTGTTACCCAATCCAGGTAATCCTTTGAACCTTGCGTGATTGGTACGGCAATAATCTCGGGTACCTGGTAACTGTGTAATTGTTTGACACGTTTTTCCACTGTATCGAACAGTTCTTCTCTCGTTTTACATATCATCAACACTTCGCGTTCAACCTGTAATTTACCCTGCCACTTAAAAATAGACTCAACCGACTGGACAATATTACAACATGCGACCTTACCCTCTTTTACCAAAGTTTGACCTATTTTTCTTGCTTCATCAATTGAACTGGCCGTCACAAAAATTACAAGCGCTTTAGTCATGCTATCTGCTTTACCCCATACGTTCTGTATCAAGAGTTTTCCTGTCGCACATACCGCCACGCTTTTTTAAAAGAGATTCAATTTCATTGCTCCCCTCTTCATCACGTGTTACATAGACAAGGGTGCAACGGCATCCCCGAGTGCTTTTGCAGTCCGCATGGGGTGGTTTTATGGTATGGAGCATTTTGTGATTGGGGAGCATATGCCTCCCATCTAAGGACATGCATACATCACAGGTATCGCCATCTTTGGTCGCTGAATAAAAAACGTAGGCAATTTCTTTTACCCGTGAAGCAGCGACATCTGTTTTTTTATCTGGAGGATGTTGGGTAGTGTTCCCTGGTGCCTTGCTTTTTAAACTATTTTTAAAGAGATAATAGATGACATAGGCAGCTATCAAAAATACAAGGAAGCGCGTCATTAATTATACGGTACCTTTAGGTTTTCTCAGCATAAACAAAAATAATCCTCCCAATACCAATACCGTCTGCGTTAATATAATGCTCTTGATCCATATTGCGAAACATTTCCATAATAATTCAGCCCCGCGTGCCTGTTCAATTGTAGTGGAAACACGTTTAAAGGCGTAGATAGCAATTAACGAAATAAATACTGCCATCGCTAGTATTATGACCGTCTTTAGTTTTTGCTTCATAGTTGTTGTCTTTCAATATCATGAGTCATGTTTATCAAATGTAACAATCACCTTCTCAGATTCTTCCTGTGTATTCACTGTTTCCCTGTTATTTTTACCCGGCTCACTTGAATTTATATCCAATGCCTTCTTATATTCTGCAACCGCTTCATCTATCATTCCCTTTTCCTCATAAGCGTATGCTAAATTATAACGGGCGTCTGCATTCGCGGGATTGGTATTTATCGTCTTCTTAAATTCGGTTATAGCATCTTCTAACATGTTCTTGCCTGCATAAGCCACTCCCAAATTGTAGTGGGCTTTTGCCGAAGCGGGATTTATTTCCAATAATTTTTTCCATGAAGAAATTGCTTCGTCATATAAACCTTCCTGAAAATAAACGGTCCCCAGCTTATCATATGCCGCTAAGAAATTTGGATTAGATACAATTGCCTTATTATAAAAGACAGCGGCTTTTTTCAATAACCCTTTCTCTGTATAAGCCTCACCAAGTTTATAAAAGGCACGGGTGTTATTGGGATTGGTCTTTAGTATGGTTTCATATTCCAGAATTGCCTCGTCACAAAGTCCTTTCCCAAGATATGCCTCGCCAAGACTCAATCGTATGAGAACGTTCGAAGCATCTCTGGCAAGAATTTCTTTGTACAAACGGATGGCATCATCAAGCATCCCCTTCATAGCATAGGTATGACCCAGATAGCAAGATGCCATCATGTCAGTGGGGTCTTCTTCCAGGACCTTTTTAAATGACATGATAGCTTCATCGAAAAAACCTCTTGAATACTGGTTGTATCCGGTGATGCTTCCAGGGGCTATATCCTTGTTCGCTATTTGATATTCCCTGGTTTTTTCATATATCTTTTTCCCTTCTTTGGCTAAGTCTAAGTTCTTCTTTGCCTCTAAATCCTGAGGGTTTATTTTCAGCGCCAGATTATGCTCTGCAATAGCCTCATTAAACATGTTTTTGTTTCTGTATGCAAATCCGAGGTTATCGTGTGCCTTGGAATAATCAGGATTAATCTTAATTGCCAGTTTAAATTCAGCTATTGCATCATCAAACATCTGTTGCCTGCAATAAGCAACACCAAGGTTGTTATGAGCTTCTGCAAAATCAGGTTTCATTAAGAGCGCCCTCTTAAATTGCATGATCGCCTCATCGGTCATATCTTTGTTTACGTATTTTGCACCGAGATTATTAAACTGCATTGCTAATTGATATTGATCGGCCTGGTTATATCTTTTATTCGAAGAGGTGCAGCCAAGAATACTCAGGATGAGACAAATACCTGTCAGTGTTTTTTTCATTAATTTTTCATTAAATATGTATTGCCTTTTTAACAACGAGGCGTTATAAATCAATCGATACGTCCTTAAGTCCTTGTATTAATGTATATTGAATCAATGTCAAAGTCAATAACAAAAAAACCTCAGTCCCATGGAAAATTTATGGTTTTTCAGTGCACATAATTAAAATTGCGGTATGTTTTGTTAAATTATACAATGATATTGAAGAGCAGGCTGTCGCGAGGCAAAAATTTGCAACCTATTTCAGACATTCCCATTAACTCTTTCACACGAATTACTTCTACAAAAATCTTGTTCCCAATGCGGTCATAGTCAGGGGAAAGTGCCAGAATTCCTGCTTCTTCTTTTTTCTCAGGGAAAATGACCAGTATATTACCCGTGGCTATTTTTTTCTTTGTTTTCAGCCGTAACCCACCTTGAGAAATGTCAACAACTGTCCCTAAAAAGGCCGACTTTCTTAATTCATTGATCTTTTTAATTTTACAGGGAAAGATATTGTAAAATCGTTCGCGTCTCTGCAGGCCTGACAATTTGTCTTCTGCTTTGTTTGTTTCTTTTTTTGATTTAGTGGCACTTCCTTCCCGTTTTGTAATCAGGTCTTCAATACAAATCCTGGCCTCATGGAGTTCAGGTAGAGATAGCTGCTCAAATATTTTCATTACCTTTTTTTTAGAAGACATATCCGGTAATTTCTTATTTCCTGAGAGTAATCTTGTTCAGGCTTCCGCTTCGATTTTTAGACATTATTATACATTAGAATAAAAAAAACAACTCTTTTTTATTGTTTATAGCCCATCAACTTTGACACCTCTTGCTGTAATTTGTCTATTACATAAATCGTGTATTCCCGATCTGTCCTTGAACTGTCAAAAGAAAGAGGTTTGCCGAAGGATATTCTCACAGATCTCTTTTCCGGGTGGGATAACCACCCGCGTTTTGGCATGAATTGATTACTGCCACAAATGGCCATTGGCACGACCCTTCTTCCAGATTTCAAAACTATCAGTGAAATACCCCTTTTGAATGCACCCAACGTCCCATCCTCACTTCTTGTCCCTTCGGGAAATACTACAAGCGACTTTTTTGCCGTTAATTTATTAACGGCCGTTAAAAGGGTAGCATATGCCTTTCTGTCTTCCGTCCTTTGGATGGGGATATGTCCCGATGCGGTCATATACGCCCCCAGAACAGGGACATAGAAGACCGTATCCTTTGAGATAAAGCTAAAGTTTACGGGGATAAAGGCGAGAGAGAGTTTAATGTCCATCATACTTTGGTGATTTGAGATGAAAATAACCGGCTCTTTCCTGGGTATATTCTCTAAACCCTGAATTTCTACCTTCATACCGAGAAGTTTAAATGCAATTCGGCTAAAGAACCTTTCTATCGTATTAAATACATTCTCCTTTTCTTTTGTATCAATGCTCAGAATTACCGCAGTCAACGTAGAAAGCATCCAGAGTGAAACAAATAACACCCACGAATATAATGTAAACAGTATCTGATACAATTTCTGCATAATGCTAGTTTTTACTCTGCGTTTCTCTAAGAACCTGATCCCAAAGGCACGCGCGCCGCTTATTCATACAGGAAAGGAAAATTAAAGACTTACAAGACTCTTCTCAAAATGAGAAAATGTGCTTGAGGTCAGATTTCACTACCTATTGTAGCTTTAAATTTATCTTTTTCAACAAGAAGATTACGTTTGAAGGAGTTTTATAAGCCTTAGAATAATATTGGCTATTCACGAAAGTGCAGGACAATTAACAACCAGACTCATGATCATTTCTATGGGTTGGACCAAAACATCAGATCACTGAGAAATTGGACTTTTTAATTATCTGGTCTTTTTATTCTTGACATAACGGATATCTCCTGTTTAAGATGAATCCGAAATTTATGGACAATCAAAAATAAAAAAGCACCGCGATAAGGGCAAACCCTGAGCAATCAGGGGACGCAAAGTAAAGGGTCTTGAAACTCACAGGGTAGTAGTTGAAAGACACCTCTGGTAAAAGACAGCCTTACTGCCGAAGATGTTCTTGATGAATATCTCTCCAGTAAGGCTTTTTTGTTTTTAGGAAGTGAGAACGATTGTGACTTATAACTGAGAATCGTGGTATCCCATGAAAGTTGAATATCTAAAAATGATCGGTCACGGCACGAACGGTTCAGACGGGATTGAAGAAGGCATCCATTTGAGATGGGCTTTTCATGATAAGCTCGGTTTCCCGGCTTGTTTTAAGCTTTACCGGCGCAAGAGCGATATTGGAAACAGGTATGAGTTCCAACTTCAAGATCTCCCTAATCAAACTTTAAATCTACCCTATACCCAGGAAATAGAGCACAATACAGACCTCAAAATTCGATTGGTCTCTGCAGAAATCAATGGCAATGAAGTAGAGGCGCTTACGGTTGAGGAAGTTACTCCCGCAGGTGGACTTCCCATAAACATGATTCCCATCAACGGCGAGCTTAGGATTTCCTTTTCCAAGCCGGTTGCAAGAATAGAATTGGGGTTTCTCGTCAGCCGTAAGTCAAGATTTCAAATTATAGCTCAGACCAAAGATGGCGATTATTATCCCCACACCGTTTTCGGGGGCACGGGAGGCTTCAAAAATATTTCCTTTGATGCTCCAGGCACAATGGGGATCGTCCTCCGGGGAAGGGAGATCAATCTTGCGGCACTGGCCGGGTGGATTTGTACGGTCAAGGGAGAATGGAAGCGGATCAACGAACTTTGCGGATGCGGCTTACCCGTGAACCAGGAAGGAACACCTTATGTGAATGATGTCTATCCTCCCATCATCGGAAGAGACCTGGCTACGGCACTGTGCAGGCTGGGATATTTAAACGTGGCGGACAGCCCCATAACAGCGGCAGAATTCCTGGAATTAAAAGCGATGTTGCTGAGCATGGTGGACGAGGGGTCTCTTGTACCCGTCGGTTGGACCCTTTTCCCCAATAATGAAGAAGCGGCTACCGATGAAACGATGGAGTGCTCAAAATACGATTTTCTTCTGGCTCAAAGTTTACACGTATTTTTTGCCAGGATACTGGACTTATACTTTGTGGACAAGGATACGGACAATGATACCTATTACGATTATAAGGTAACCGCAGAGTGGCCTGGGTGGAATAAACGGAGGCTGGATCATGAAATCACGTTCGATGATTACCAGCTTCATGAATCATTCTTCCCGATACAGCAGCTTGACGATCATGTTGTTCTTTATGCTCCAAAACCACCGCAGATCGCGGAATCATCCTATCCGCTTTTCAGAACTGAGTTGGGACTGGACGTTACAGCAGAAAACCTGCCCATCGTTATTAACTTCTTAAAACCGGTTACAGAGGTGCAGCTTGTACTGGTAAACCCGGATTTTACACCGGGAAGCAAAATAACAGTTGAGGCATACAAGCATCTTTTTTCGGCCTGGGTGGATAGAGAAGATCTATTGCTGGAACGGGGCATGTTACGCCTGCGGGCTGAGCAAATTGATTCCATCAAAATACATACATCCCATGCTATTCTTTGCCGTATCCATTATGATTTCGATCCCTATCCGGTAGACCTGCAACAATACATAATTTGCGGAGTATCCCAACAATCACACTTACCGTTGACACGACCTACCGGATTGGCGGCATCATTTCTTCCGGGAGGCACAGTTACAGACCAGGATGGAAACGTTACCGAGAAACCCTACCTTGCCGGATTGCGATGGGACGTGAACGAAGACCCGGAAAAAGAGCTGATTTCTCTGGCACCGGTGTTATATCACATCGAGCGAAAACTAGAAGGAGGCGCTGTTGAGTTACTGACAGAGGACTCACCGATCTTTGTAACGCCTTTGGTCGTTGAAAGGAGCGAGCGCAACATTCCCATCGGGTGGCCAAAAGAGCGGCAGTATTATACCGAAGCGATTACAAGAGAAACCGTGAACCATTACCGCATTGCCGCCATTGACCTCTTTGGCAGGCAAAGTGAGTTCACCGAATTTGAGACCTATGAGTTAACCGCTCCTAAACCTCCTCATCCTATCGATGTTAAAGCCCAATTCCTTGACTGTAGCACATACAATCCTTCGGAGGATTCTTTCGCTGATTCAATGATAAACGATATTGACAAAGACTGGCTTCGTGCGAACCGGAAAAATGCGATTGTCGTCCGTTGGAAATGGCCTGAAAATTTACAGTTGCAGGCCCCGGATGTGGAAGGGTTTAACGTTTACTTCATGCAGGGGTGGTTGAATACCTATACCGGCATCATTGTGACCGAGCCGATTGAAGTGGTGGTGGCAAAGACTAGCCTCAACCTCACGCAAAAAGAACTTGAGAAGTATGCTATCTTCGAGGAAACTCCCGAAGATATCCCGGTTTATACATTCCAGATTTCGCTCGATGTGTATCCTCCCCCTTTGCCTGAACCGATACCTTTCATGACAAGAGATGGAGAAAGAGCCATACTCCCCGAAGATGCTTTCCGGTTGTGCTGGCTCACCCAGGGAAACCACAGCTTTTTGATCCTGAAAAACAATGGGGAAAGTCAACCTTCCCTCTGGGTATTGAAACTGAACGATATTCCTTTAAAAGACAAAGGCTTCGGTATTGCCGTCACGGCTGAGAAGAAATTTTTTATTGACTACAAAAACCCTGAGCATTGGACAGACAACCGTATCACCCATCAGGAGCCGAAAGATTTGAGGGCTGATTATACGGTGTATATCGAAGATCCTGCTTTTCCGAATCCGGCCATTGAAGCTTCCGATATCAATAAGGTACGATACGCCCAGATTGGCGTCAACTCCTTTATCGGCGATGTGCTCGGTAGCGTTTCTCCCCCATCGACGATCATGGCGATTTACCGTGGAACGCCCGCCGCTCCCATTGCTTTTGCACCACTACCGGATGAACCGATTCAAGCATTGAAAGCCACACCGGCCAATGTGCACGGCAAGTCGTCCTTTGCCTTGCGCTGGCAAAAAGAAAAAACCTCGGTGAAGCATTACGTTTACAGAGTATTGGACGATACGCTTTTTGTTGTAGATAACAAAATAAGGCAAACCCGCAGCGCCTCTGTTTACGATGATTTCAAGGCCAATCATCCGGAATTTGACCCGGCTGATGTGGACGTGGTAAAAGAGATCTCCTTTGAATCGAATCCCAAGCTCGTTGCGCAAAATTATGCAGGACTTACGCCGGGACAATTGCAGATATTAGCCAGTCTTCCCGATAATGTGAACGCCTTTACCGAGTTAAACGGTACTCCGATTGACGAAAGTGATCCGGCTTATGAGGATAGAATTACTGAAATACCCGACCCGGTCAGAGGCGCGACCTACACCCCTGATCCTGCTAATGTCTTGCTGTATGTGGACGAAACCTTGGACGGCAGGGGCAATAACCGCTATTTTTATGCGCTACGATCAGTGGATACCAACGGCATGCAGAGTGTATTGAGCTTAGCCACACCTCCTGTGGAGGTTCCCAAAACTACTCCAGCTCCCGCTCCGGTCATTACGGCGGTGGCGGGCGGCGAAAACCAAATCACTATCAGGTGGGCGAAGAATCCGGGGGCTGAGATCGCAGGGTATTTGCTATATCGAACTCAGGATAATAAAAAAGCCAAAGACTGGCGCCGGATGGAGTTCATTAAGGCTAATGATACAGATACTTATACCGTAGAAGTTACGGAACCTTTGCCTCAGAAGGAGTTTGAATTTATCGATAACACCGTCCTTCCAAGGCAACCGTATTATTACGGCCTGGTAGCGGTAGGGCTTGATGACAACGGCAAGCAGCTGAAATCGAGAATGTCCTCGACAAAGAGTGGACAGGCGTATGACTTGACACCACCCGAGCCGCCGCAGTGGGATGAAGTGAATTCTGGCTGGGTGTACGTGGACGACAACGGTACCGTATACGAATGGGGTGCGGACCTGACAGAGGCGTCTAATCCGCAGCCGGCCATTCGGCTCGTTTGGATGGAAGACGCCCGTGTCAAATCTGTACTCATTGCGAGAATTGGCGCGTCGAGCAGCTTCAGTGCCGTTATCGCCAACTGGGTGTCAGGAGGGTCATTCATTACTGGAAGAAGATTCCATCTCGACAGGTTAGCGGGCGTCAGTGAAAGCTATACTTACGTTGGAAAGTCCAAATCTCATGCGAAATTGCTCTCAACAAGTCAAACCACAATCGTCATTGATCCACCGTCCGACCCATCGAACGCCGTAAGAATACGGCCAAATGTAAGGAGACGACTATGAGTCTACCAATACCAATTATGCTACAAGCGCTTTGTTCTGGGGAGAAAGGCCTGTTGGAAGACATCGAACCGCCTGATCCGCTCGCTGGGAAGCAGGAAGCAAAGGATCTTTCTTGGATTGCGGACGCGATGCCTCTTATCCTAATTCCGCGTATTGAGGGTTCTCTGGAAGATGCGTTCGATGCCTTTGAACAACAAGCGAATGCTATCAACCTTGTTGAGGGCACAACCCGCACCTTGGGCACAGTGACGTTCACTGAATATTCATTCACACACACTGACACATCGCTGACGTCTGTGTATGCATTGACCAGCGGCCATTTGTATTATCTTCCCGCCGGGAAATCTGATTCCGGGCTGCTAAGTGGGGCTATACCGGATGAAGACGTGTTTATTCTGAAGCCCTTAAAATCAATCCTGGATGTCTACTGGAAAGATTCACATCCGGGACGTAAACCGTTGCTTGAGGAATGTGCTTATTTGAATGTGTCCCTAGTGTCGGATGAAAATCTCAAATTGCTTATTCAAAGGTCAAGTACTGAAGAATACTTTAAAAAGATTTACAAGTTAAAAAGGGGGTCTGAATTCCAGGGCGATAACTGGGATGCAGAATATCTTAAGTTGTTCAAAGAATTTCCGGATGTGCCCGTTCTCGTACGCGGGGGCGCACAAATTGGCTCGATAAAAAACAATAGCCAGACGGATCCGACACAACGAATTACCCTATTCTTTAAGTTTACCTTGGAAGGACAGCAAGAACTCTGGACGGGGATGGGACATGACGAAGCGGTGAAGACTTTTTTCAAATATTATAGACGCAGGGGGTCCGGTTTGGTTGGCCATCCTCTTATAGCCAAGCTGATAGGTGAATCGGTACGGTCGGGAACTGTTGACGTAATTCCACCTGAACCGATTAATTTTTTATCTTTCAAATTAAGCGATCCTCTGCGCCGGACAAAGTCATCATTCATTAGTGACTTCAAGCTGGGCACAATCTCGACCGGTTCATCTTATCATCCGCTCGCACTTGATCCTGATGAGCACCCGCATCGCCTGATCATCCCGAAGTCACCAAGCACTGCAATCCCACCCACGGAAGTCCCACCTTACCTTGTCCCATTGTTAGGGCCGGAGCATTGGGTTACAAAGCTGAAAATCCACAATCCACTTGGGCTAACGGTCACGATCGAGGGATTCAACGCGGCAGAGGTGAGTATCAACCCGTTTGAAAACATCGTTGCGACTCAGCAGATAGTTGAAGTGAGAGCATCTGAAACTCTGTTCCCGGGGAACACAGAAAGGAAAATTCAGGTCAAAGCAGACGGTGCATTAGTTCATGAAATCGTTCTTACTTTCCTGGATTTCCATGCCGTACCCGTTAAGTTCTACAAGCTGAGCGATACGGATCCTAATAATCAGACAGTAATTCATCAGGCAAACATAGACGAGCAGAAGCTGCGAGAGGTAATCGCTTACGCGAACGAGATTTTAGGCAGGCAGACCAACGTGTACGTTTATCCGGTTGAACAAAACTTTGATGGAAGCATCATTATTTTGCATGAGATCGTGTTCTTCGGAGACCTCGGTGACCCCATAAGTAAAGCTGATGTTAGAAGGGTTGCGGACGATTTCTTTTTTATGAATCAACCTTACAACATCCATGCGATATTTGCCTGGAACCAAGAGGCAACTGAAAATAATAGCGGAGTAACTACGTACTCAGACGATGCCAACCTTGCGATAATCTTGGTAGACACGGAGGGACCGCAACAGAGCTCAACCTATTTGGGTTGGGGTACAACCCTTGTTCATGAGCTTGGACACTGGTTTTCAAACATCTTTAGCCGTGTACCAAATCTGGAGAATGGCCTGCCCGAATGCACCGGTTCCTTCATTTATTTCGACCACCCCGGTGATTTATATGAAGGATGCCCGGGGGGTGATTGGAGTTTCAATAACAACCTGATGGCATCGGCAGGGGGCCTGCTTATCACATTCGAACAGGCAAAGGTGTTTAATGAAAATGCGCATCAGGTATTGCCCTAGCCCAGAAATGCGACTAAATCTGTCGGAAGCTACAATGGAATAACAAGGTAAAAAGTAATGAGTGACCTGAGCCAATTTTTTGCGGTGATTTGTTGAACGCCTGAAAAACACGACGCAATGCGAGGGGATAAAGATGGGTTTCCCAATTATATTACAACCGTTTGGTTGTGGCAAGCGCTTGGAGCCGTTTGATCCTTACGCTGCCCCAGAAGCGGGTGAGAGCTTTATTGACGATGCAATGCCCCTTGTGGAGACACAAGAAGGGGTAAGTCTTGAAAGTTTGATCGCCGGGTATGAAGCGGAGTTTAGCAACATGGACTTTGAGATTGCGCCCGATAATGCAACGCGTGACTTGACTGATCTGTCCGGTGTCGTGACGTTCATTGAATATTGGTTGACATACGCCGGTTCGGGGTCGCAGCCGGTCTATGCACTAACAACCGGGCATCTGTTCTATTTTCATAACGAGAAATCTTTTGGAGACCTTTTGGGCGGGGCCAAGCCGAACCCGGGTGAAGAGATTCTGATTCTGAAGCCATTAAACGCGGTAAAGATTAGCTGGAGGGCATCGCATCCGGGTAGTAAACCTCTACTGGAAGAATGCGTATATTTGAGCGTGCAGATGCTGGATGATAATGCGTTAGAGGAGCTTATCAAAAAAACGGCTACAGAGGACTTCTTCAAAACACAATACAAAACAAAAACAGGGACAGAGTGGCAAGGCACTGGTGACTGGGTTTCGGAATATCTTCAAAAGTTCAAGGAATATTCGGATTGGCCCATAATCGTCAAAGGAGGCGCACAAATCGCCTCAACAAGAGATAGCCCGGATACGACACAGGAACAGCGGGTTTCGATGTTCTTCAAGGTTGGCGGGCAATGGGATGCGCATGACGACGCTGTGAGAACGTTCTTCAAATATCATCAAAGGCGTTCACGCCTGAGTGGGCATCCCCTCATAGCCAGACTATTAGGGCGTTCGGTGAAATCGGGAACCGTGGACGTAATACCCTCGTCAGTTGATCCTGACGGAAGCATTGAGTACATAAAGGACAAACTCATCGAGGATTTTATGTATTTTGCAAGTAATCCTACTGAAACCGAGACAATCTATCATCCGCTCGCGCTTGATCCCGATGAAGACCCGCATCGTCTGATTGTGCCAAAGGCACCGACCAGTGCAATCCCACCTTACCTCGTCCCATCGTTAGGGCCTGATCATTGGGTTACGAAGCTGAAGGTCAGCAATCCGCTGGGTCTGACGATTCAAATCGTGCACGAGTCGGCAGCGGTGAATGTTTTTCTGGTCCCTTCTTCAACGACGGAACAGGTCGTTCAGTTCAGCGCCACTCCGAACTCACCGGGAGAAACCATAGTCAATATTATTGCCGGAGAAACGGGAGAAACCATTTGCGACCTCAATCTCACATTCCTGGATTTCCACGCCGTTCCCGTGAAGTTCTACAAGCTGATTGATACGTCGTACTCCAATTACCAGACGGATATGGACGAACCGAAGCTGCGAGAGGTGGTCGCATACGCAAATGAGATTCTGGGCAGGCAGACCAACGTATACATTTATCCGGTTGAGGAAAGCGGCGTTATTCTGCACGACCACCATGTGGGCGGACTTCTTGGCGATCCCATCACGAGTTTGGAAGCCGTCATTATCGACTTCTTTCTGTTGAACCAATTTAAAAATATAAACGTAGTATTTGTTTGGAACCTGGAAACAGCCGGAACTGCGGAAACCCTTGGCGTGTGCTATGCATGGGAAGAGGCAGACATTGCTGCAATCATGATAGATACAAAGCACCCTAATTATGTTACAAACGTTCCGGCTTTAGCTAAAACACTTGTTCACGAGTTGGGGCACTGGTTTTCGGACGTGTTCATCTTTTTCCCTAACCGTAAGGCGGGGCTACCTCTATGTAGTGGTTCGCACATTCATTTTAAACATGGATGCCCTGGCGGTGACTGGGGCTTCTATAGCAATATGATGTATGTGGGGCGGAACGGCCTGTTTATCACTCTCAACCAAACAGAGGTGTTCAATGGCCATGCGGACGATGTGTTACCCTAGCACGATGTAACGACAAAGGTAAGGATAAACCATGAGTGATTTGACACAATTCGTACCGATTCGGCTGATCCTCTCCGGATGGCCGACTAATATTCTGGCAATCCCCCCTCAGATAGACCAGATAGGTCTGGCGGATTTCGAAGCGACATCCAGTGGTCATTCCTCGCTGGTCGCAAGTGGCACATTGCAAATCCTCGTTGACATCGAAGCCGATTTACCGCTTATTCCCGGACTCTCTCTGGCAGTGCTCAACAACGGCGATTTCACGGAATTCGGCTTTGAAATTGAATACCTGGGTGACTGGTTTGCTGTTGCACTCCAATCTCTCTCTGCAGCGCTACGCTTTCAAACGGGTTTACTGAAGAGGATGGAAGCCACCGCAGACGGCTTCGTAGAAGCCCCGCCTGACCCGGAGACGGAAGAACCGCAGCCGGTAGAGATCCTCATGGAAGGTGCGGATCTGAGCGTCAATTCCGACGGCGATTTTGCTTTCACATTTGCGGAGGGTGCGCCTGCACTGGCGATTCAGCCGTTCATGATAGGTGATACCGGTGTCATCATTGAGGTGACTGCCCTTAAGTTAATCCTTTCTGCGGAAGCAGTTGAAACACTGCCCGATTCCATTCCGGACGATTGGCGCGGCGTCTACCTTGAGCAGGCCACCATCCACCTCCCCGAAGGGTTAAACGGAATTTTGCCCGATGACGTTACGCTCGAAGATTTTTTCATCGGCTCCGGCGGCTTTTGCGGTAAGGTTACCGGTAATTGGACCCCGGATGATCCGGAAAATCCCTTCGATGAGATGTCCGGCGACATCTTTGGATTTCAATTCAGGACCACGAGCATTGGTATTGAATTCAAACAAAACGCCCTGGTTTCAGGAAGCATCGCGGGCTACCTGCAGTTGCCTTTCTTTGATGAAGCTGTTGCGGTAGAAGTAGGCTTGACCAATGATGGTGATTTTACCATAAGAGTAAACGATCCTGATGGCTTATTCATACTGGAAAAAGATGGCATCATCTCCATCGAGGTCAGCAGTCTGGAATTTGTCAAGGAAGGCGAAGAATTGTTTTTTAAGTTGACCGGCGAAGTTACGCCGGAACTTGCGGGACTTGCCTGGCCTTCGTTTGAACTGAAGGGACTCACCATCGGCTCGGATGGAACGGTTAGAGTGGAAGGGGGGTGGATTGAGTTACCCGACCAGAAAGCTCTGGACTTCCATGGATTCAAACTAGAGATTGCAAAGCTAGGATTCGGTAGCGATGAGCTGGAGGGCAAGCTGTTCAAATGGATCGGTTTCTCCGGGGGTATTCAGATTATTGAGGCGCTTCCCTTGCGTGGGGGTGTGGAAGGACTTAAGGTCATGTGGGCTGAAGACGGGGAGTTTAAGCTTAAGATTGGCGGTGTCTATCTGCAGTTCGAAATCGAAAATGTGCTCACTTTTGACGGATCGGTCTATTTCATCGACGAAGAAGAACCCGAATACATCAAGGAATTCCGCGGCGGAGTAAGCCTGAATCTCATCCCCATTAACCTAGTAGTGGATGCTCAGTTCATCACTGGCAAAACAACGGATTACAATTATTTTTATATCGCTATCGGTCTCGATTTGCCCGTCGGTATACCATTAGGGCCTCCTATTCTCGGTCTTTATGGTTTGGCCGGTTTATATGGTCAGAATATGACCCTCGACTACCAGGCGCTTATCGACTATGAGGATGTGGCCAATCGCCCCGACTTAACTGATGCCAGCCCTACCGGCAAGTGGATCAAACAAAAGGACGCCATGGCATTTGGCGCCGGTGTCACGGTGGGAACCCTGCCTGATGTAAAGTTTACGGTGAAAGCGAAGGTCTTATTTGTCATCCTCATACCGGGACCGGTTCTTTTGATCGAAGGACACGCCGGTATGCTCTCCCTGGGTGAGAATTATCTCATGCGGGTTTTGGCCGTTCTCGACCCTACGGCCGGGACATTCCTGATGAACATCTCAGCCTCATATCAATTTCCCAAAGATAGCGGTGAATTGCTGGATGTTATCGGTGCTGCCGAGGCATATTTTAGTGCAGCCGACCCCAGTAGCTGGCACCTCTACCTGGGTGAGGACAAACCGGAATCAAAAAGGATCCGTGCTGATATCCTCAATTTTTTCCAAGCCCAGACCTACCTGATGGTGGACAACAAAGGTCTCCTGATGGGCGCATGGATCGGTTACGGTCTGGATAAGAAATATGGCATCTTACGTGTCGTCCTCGAGGCCTGGATTAGCGGTGAGCTGGGGTTGAGCACGATGCCTTTACAAGCAAAAGGTTCGATAACCCTGTATGGCAATGCAGAACTCAGCGCGAGCATTGTCAGCCTGGGCATTTCGGTAGAGGCCAATGTCACCGCTCAGGCCCCCAAACCCTTATCTATCTCCGCTTCTTTAGAGGTGCAACTCAAGACGCCTCTCGGCAAGCCGAAGGCTGAAATTAATCTGAAGTGGGAAAAAACGGGAGTGCCGCCTTTTCCGGTTCCACTCTCACCATTGCTCGGCATTGAGCACCGGAAGGTTACTAAGAACTGGGAGATACCGAAATATAGTCCATACCAAGTTGATTCGGATGGACTTTATGTTGGAGATGGCTCTGATGCATTCCCATCCAGACTTACCGTACCCGTGGTACCACCCGATGTATACCTGGTACTCAATTTTGATAAACCCGTGATCGATAACGGTTATATAGGTGCCAATCCTGTCCCATTGTCAAGTAATTATGAAAAAGTCGGCGACTACGAATTTAAGTATGAACTAGTCAGCGTTAAATTGGAATATTGTGATGCATGGGATGAAACGGATATGGAAAGTGGAGACTGGAAAAGTTATATTCCTGCAGTAGGTGATTATAGCTTATCCGGTTTCTGGCAAATAATACCGGGAGCTGATCAGGGCAACACGAAACTGTTTTTAAATGCAACAACACCTTTTGAAATTTCAAGAGTTCTGGACAACTCCGATATGTGGTACAACACCCTGAGCGTGTATGATCCTAACTACCCTTGTCTGCCCGAAATCACAGAAGAGACTATTTGCACAGACTTCGAGGATCGCGAGTCAGGCACTTATTATTTTATATTAGTTCAGAATGAATTTATCTTTACGTCACCCTTCCCGATGAATGTCCATGGCTACCAGGCCCTCTGGATCGGGACGACAAAAGCGCTCAGCAATGTAGATGGTTATTTTACCATCGAATGTTTAAATATCAAAGCGCAGGAACCGACCGGTCAAATTAATACTAAAGTTATCAAAGATGTGATCATCACAGCAGGGATAGGATATAACTCATATATCCAATTCACCAATAAATACTCAGGCGAAAACATTGAACTATATATTAACTGGTCATTATTGGATGATCCCAATACAATTCCGGCTTACATCTATTTTCCTGAAAACGCTTTTCCGGCCTTGCCATATAAAGTCTGGATTACCTGTATTGTTAGCGATGCACCTGAGGTGCTTTTCACTGCCTTTGATGGAGATGGCAATATCGTTGATGAGGCTAAACTATTTGGAAATACAGGTGAAGCTGCGGTTTATAAATTGGAATCAACCTCCTCAATTATCCGGAAAATAGGCATGATCGGACGGGGGATACGCATCATCGAGATTTGTTATGAAGAGCATCATAGCGTAAAGATGCCTTCCATATTGGTTACGCCACCTGAAGATATTGTCAGGGCAGATCTTTATTTATCAAAAGAGTCTCTGGGAACAGTTTACTTATATGATAAGGAAAACAGAGAGCTAAAACAAATTGAATTCAATATCCCATCAACGATACCTGATGAAGAGATGCAACCCGTTATCCTCAGTCTGGATACAGGAGAAGCATTCCGGTCTTTTCTTGTGGCCGGTGGTTTTGATATTATCCGTGTCTGTGGCGTAACAAAGGAAGCACGCGATATATTTGAGTATAATTCCGGTTTGAGCACTCATTTGCAAACCAGTCTTGAAGAAACCTGGGGTAAGCATACTGCCCAAATTTTGGAGCCCAATAAATACTACCGCCTCGTCATCGAAACCCAAAGCAGTAGAAGAAAAAATGAAGGGGAATGGGAAAACCCGGGGGCATCCTTCATGGAATACATGTTCTTTAAGACAGGCAATCCTCCCGGACCACCTGCGTCAACACAAACGGAAGTTGACGACACTAACCGATATGATTTAGATGGACCATTAAAGGACATAAGTGCATACATAGATTACACCATCCCGGCAGGAGCTACGGCGGATGAAGCACAGCCTTACATCTACCGGTCATACGATATTGGTGTTGTTTACAACGATTCCTATATCGATCAGATGTACCAGATGGCTGGACTGCCGATCAAGATCAGGCTATTGGATAACAATAATCTTCCGGTCTTGAATGCCGCTGGTGAGGAGCTGGAATTCGTTAACCTGTGGGGTGATAACCCCGAACTTTCACTGACCAGAGAAGAAACGCGTTACGAGGACATACTTAACGACAGCGGGTGTGTGACTATGGTAGGTGTTACTACCGAGACAAACAATGAGATACTCGCCTCTTCAAGTGACTTGTTATTAAAGCCTCAGATTCAATACCGGGCGCTGGTCATGGCCGGAGATATGCCGGTTTATGAGTTTGCCTTCTTAACTTCGAGGTACGCGAATTTCATCCATCATATCCACTCGTTTCAGGACGCCGTCTGGAATCATTTTAACCTTCTCGAAAACCCTGATTACGAGATAGACGCAACCGCTCTGGGGCAGATATTGACCAATTCAGAGGAAAAATCTGTTAAATTCGAACAGCTCATGTCGATCTTCGACCTGAACCCTAGATCACTGCCGGAGCGTATGGAAGTCGCATTAATGAACAACAAGCATCAGTCTTACGGCTTGCTGTTGGAAAGTCCCGAACCTCTGGATTGGGATAGAACCGAGTTAACTGTTTTATTTGCCAACCGGGTCGATACCATAGAAGAAGCTGATACCGTGGTGAAAATCATAGACGGCGGTGTCGAAAATGTTGCAGTTCCAGGCAAAACTAACATTGAGGAAATTAGTATCTATTCTAATAATCAGTGGGTTGATATTTTGGTCATGGCAACGACCGATCTTTCGGGGTTCATCGTTGAATATCTATCCACCTCCGCCGGTGAAGGGGAGGAGTACCAGGAATATTATCGTTTTCCCGAAAACAGCCTTTACCTGGCTGGCACACGCATCAGAATTTACAACGGCCCTCAGCCGACCTCTCCTGACAAAACCGAACATGTCAATCTTTATGCCGGTCACCAAAGTGGCATATTCGAGGCCGCGGGAACCTACATAAGGATTAAAGATACAGATAATGAAATATTACACACCCGACCGATCTTCTCAACTGCCGGGCTGGCTGAAGTTGATTCAAATATTATTAAAAATCAGGACGGCACAAGGGCATTCATTTTTATTAAGAGCGGGAATAACGAATTCAGCGAGTTAGACAACGGGATCTATCGCCTGGACTTCGAATTCAAGCGTGACATCGGCCCAAACACCCCGATTCTAAAGAGATTTGGATTTACCGATGTGGAAGAAACATTCATAGAATTTTCGCTAATAAAATAGGCTGCCTTTGGCAGCAACTTTTAAAGCTCCCCTCTAGAAAGATAGTCCGGGGGTGTGTAATCATACCTCTTACACATCCCTTAATCCCCTAAAGGGGAAACTACCGGTTTGAAATTCCTTGCTAAGCTTTAAAACAGCCATTCAATTATTCTGGCATGGAACTACAATCCTTGCCGGGGAAAGGAGAAAAGCGATGAAGACACTAAGCGTCATTACTTTTTTCATCCTTGCAGTATTCATCCGTGGCGGAAGTGCATTCGCAGGATTTGAAGGGAATAGCAACACATTTTACGGGACAAATGCGGGCACTAACACGGCTGGTGATGACGATGAAGCCACTTTTGCCGGATTTGATGCCGGGGCTAGCAACAGTACGGGGAGGGCCAACAGCTTCATCGGCTATCGCGCCGGACGAAATAACACCGAAGGGTCAGGGAACAGCTTTCTCGGTTCGAATGCAGGCGTAAGCAACACGACAGGGTCTAACAACAATTTCTTTGGGAATGCTGCCGGTTCCGCCAATACTACAGGGCATGACAACACCTTCATCGGGCTTATCGCCGGAGGGCAAAATACTACGGGGTATAACAACAACTTCCTCGGAAATTGGGCTGGTTGGAGTAACACCACGGGATATAATAACAACTTCTTTGGAGCCGCTGCCGGATACAACAATACCACAGGACACAATAACAGTTTCATCGGTTATAATGCAGGTGACAAAAACACTACAGGGAATTTCAACAGCTTCCTTGGTAATTATGCCGGCTTTGAAAATACCACAGGCAACAACGACACCTTTCTCGGCTACGCTGCCGGCTACAGAAACACCACAGGATTCAACAACAGCTTCGTAGGATATGTTGCCGGCTACAGCAACACCACAGGACACAACAATAGCTTCATCGGAAATTATGCCGGTTACTATAACACCACAGGGAACTACAACTGCTTCCTCGGATATGTTACCGGCTACAAGAATACCACAGGGTCCGCTAACAACTTCTTTGGAAATCTTGCCGGCTACACCAACAGCACAGGGCACGACAACACCTTCATCGGAAATTCGGCTGGTCGTGCCAACACCACAGGGTACTACAACAGCTTCATCGGAAATTATGCCGGTTACAGCAACACCACAGGGAGCTACAATGTCTTTCTTGGCTATCGTGCAGGCTACAACGAGACTGGTTCAAACAAGCTGTACATCGATAATTCTTCAACGACCAGCCCGCTGATCTACGGCGACTTTGCAGCAAATAGCCTGACGTTCAACGGGAGTGTGAACGTCACGGGCAATCTCACGAAAGGGTCGGGCAGTTTTGTGCAGCCCCATCCGTCCGATCCAACCAAAGAAGTGGTCTACGCACTTTTCGAGGGACCCGAACATGCGGTCTTTCTCAGAGGCAAGGCAATGCTCGTTAGCGGTATGGCAACCATCGAGACACCTGAACACTTTCGGATCGTCGTGGGAAAGGATGAAGACATCACAGTCCAGCTCACCCCGAGGTATGCGGACACCTTCGGTCTGGCGGCGGCTCGAGTGACAAAGGAAAAGATAGAAGTGAGGGAGCTCAAGGGAGGGACAAACACCTATGAGTTCGACTATTTCATTACGGCAAAGAGGGCTGGGTTTGAAGGGCATGAGCCCATACAGCCAAACACTCACTTCACCGCAGACATGAAGACCTCCGGGGATTTTGAGAAGGCATATGAAAAAACGGATGAGCTGACGGTCAATGCCATGAGGAATCTGCTCATATCCAACGGTATTCTAACAAAGGCAGGGAAACTCAATCGGGAGACAGTTGCAAAACTCGGCTGGACAGTAAAGGACGGTGAGGTTACCGTACGGAAACAATAGGCGTAGTATCTTCCAAAGATAATCTTGAAATTGGTTCTATGAATCCCGCTGAAGAATGAAAATAATGACTTATTGCAGCAAGAAAGCTTAAAATAAGATTTTGTTTGACAAACGGGTACCCAAGACATAACCTTAATTTTATTATGAGAAGAGATTACGTAATATCGATATCTTTGAGCGGAATCAAATTCATGAAGGGATTATTTTTTAAATCAATACAAACCGTGAGGGATTTAATTGATTTTCTTATCCTTCTCAACTTCAGGAATATCGGGTCGCAAAACAGCCGGGATATAATAAAGTTATCTTTACGGGCGGTTTGTAAGAATGTTATTGTAAACCGGTTTTACGGAGGAATGGCGCTCTTATTATCCATAACGCTGCTTCTCTTAATGGTGGGTGCTGCAAGTATTTATGGCCTTTCACGTTTTCCGTTTGGTCTTGGTATTTTCTCTATTAGCAGTCTTATCATACTATGCGTTGTCTTTTTCAGGGTGTTGCTGGTTCCTTTGTTATCTTTATTGAACAGGGAAAAAGTTGCATTATTAATTGAGCAAAAATATCCCTCCTTAAATAACTCCCTCATCAGTTCAATACAACTGACTGCTGCCAGACCAGGCAAAAAGACCGTAGGATATTCAGAACAATTGATCTCGATGCTGGTAGACGATACGGCCAATCGACTTCGACAGTTAGACATTAGTCAGGTAGTGAATAAAAGATTCCTGCGATTAAGCTCTGCAATCCTGATTGCTTCCGTGCTCATTTTTGGTATTGTTTGTGGAGCCAAACCTTCATACTTTCACAAAAATATACCAGCCCTTTTTAGCTACTTAATGACTGGAAAAGCTGTTGGTGAAAAGGAACTGGTTGTTTACCCCGGCCCTGTCATCGGAGATATTACGATAAGTTACCGGTATCCTTTATACTCAGGATTACAACCAAAGACCCTGTACAATACCAGCGGTGATATCAGGGCATTAAAGGGTAGTGAAATACAGATGAGTGCAATCAGCGATAGAACCCTGGTATCCGCAGAGATCGTTTTTAACAATTCAACCAAAATACCTTTTGTTGTAGAAAACGGTAACACGATAAAGGGCGTTTTCTCGCTGCTCGAAAGTGGGACGTACATTTTTGAAACCACAGACTCCCAGGGCGGGATTTTTCAGGATGCGATACCCCATACAATTCAACTGGAGGCTGACCAATTTCCTGAAATCTTTATCAATGTACCGGCAAAAGATATTACGGTTAATGAAAAGGATTCGGTCAACCTTATGTATACGGCGAAAGACGACTTTGGTATCGGTGAAATTTCCCTTGTATTTGAACAAGAGAGCGAAAGAAAGGCCAGAATCCTTAGCACCTTTAGCAAAAAACAGCTTCAGTACAGCGGGGCGTATTTATGGTCATTGAGCGAATTGGGTTTACGGCCCGATGATAAAATTGCATACCACATAGAAGTAAAGGATAATGATACGATATCCGGCCCCAAGATCACTAGCTCCAGGACGTATTATCTGGAGATATACAGTTCTAAAAAAAAGCATCAGGAATTGGTTCAACTGCAAGAAGCGCTTTTGCAGGAAACGCTCTATATGTTGTCTGACGACCTCACAAAGAGGATTGACGACGAAAAGTGCACATCGAAAGACTATTTAGTGATGACACAGGATGGTATCCAGGAGCGTGTGGAAAGAATTGTCGGCCTTTTTACTGATATTTTGGTAGGCATGCAAGATGACACTATGGCAAATTATAGCGTGTATTATTCCCTCGAAAACCTGAAAAACAAATTCCGCGAAGTGACAGATAAAAAACGGATGGCCATTCGGCAGTCTGTACTGACCATACCGGGAGATACTGTTTCTATTCCGTTGTTGAACGAGTTACAAAAAGTCCAGGACGAAGAGGTGGTTGAGGTGGAAAGTGTTATCCTCTTTCTGAACGACTTAATAAAGAAGCAAAAGCTGGAAGAAGTCCTCGATGCGGGGAAAAACCTGATTCAATCCCAAAACAATATCGAAAAACTGCTTGATAAATTACGGGAAGGAGAAGATGCTAAACTCAATGAAAAGGTGCTTTCTGAACTCAAGCACATCGAGGAAACTATCCAGCAAATGGTGGAAAAACTTATGCAGATGGCACAGGGGGAACATATGGATGAATTTTTAAATGCAGATGCCCTGAAAAAGCTCGAGCAGGATGATATTATGAAGGAACTGGATGCCATGAAAGAGGCATTCAGCAAAGGGGATTTGAATGCAGCCCTGCAGGCCGCCCAGAAACTGCTTGCTTCCCTCCAGGAAATGATGAATCAGATGCAATCCTCTGCACAAAATCTTGCAGATTCATCCTATTCAGACATGTTTAAGGATACGAACCAATTACTGGATAAAATATCAGAACTGGAAAATAAAGAGAGAGAATTGACTGAAAATACTGACAAACTGAAGAGAGATATTCAAAAGCGCACCTCAGAATCAACAAAAGAAACCCTCAAATCATTTTTTGAAAAGCAGGGGGAACGATTAGAGGCAATCAAAACAGATGTCACCGAAGCGAAAGAAATCCTGGCGAAAAATGAATTGTTACAGGAATATTTGCAGGTAAATCGTGAATTAAAACGTATGTCGGAAGAAAGAGAGACGATGTCAAGCCGGTTTAGCGAATTTTTTGGCGGTGAGGAAGGCATGATCCCGCCTCAGGAAGAATTTGATAAAGTGGCGGAAACAGCAAAGAAAAATGCGGCATTGAACAGGGAAATCAACAAAGACCCCCTCCAAAGGGATTTTCTGAATATGTCCCGGGAACTGCCGCAGGCGGAAGAAACGCTATCCCATCTGGAAGAGATGCTGAACGGGTGGGATGTAAAAGAGTCATTGAACCTGGCGAGAGAATTGTCAAATAACTTAAACCAGTGGAATAGCCGTATGCAACACACCCTGGAGCAAAAAAGGCTCGCCAAAAAAGAGGAGGTATCCAGGAAAGACCGTGAAGTACCAGAAAAAGTTGAGGATGCCGCCCGTCAAAACCAGCAGATTATTAATGACCTCGAGTCTATGATCCAGACACTTGAAGAACAGCAGCTTGCCAGTTTGACACAGGAAGACCAGGATGATTTACAACAATATGCCGAAAAGCAAAAAGAACTGCAAAAAGAGGCGGATGAGCTCAAAGAGATGGCAGACCGGCTTTCTCGGCAAAATCCATTTATGGATGAGAACGCAGATAACCAGCTTGATATGGCATCAAAATCCATGGAAGGAGCCGGGGAGAAACTGGAAAAACACGATGCACAGGGCGCTGTTATCGATGAGAGGGAATCGTTGTACCGCCTCGCTGAAGCCAAAAAAGGCATGGAAATGGCAAAGGAACGTATCGCGAAAGGGATGATGGGTCAGGGCATGCCCATGCCAAGACCTTTCCGTGGCCGGATGGACGAAGGCCAGTTTGGCGCTTCCACAGAAAAAGTTGAAATACCTTCCGAAGAGGCATACAAGGTACCCAAGAAATTCAGGGAGGACATTTTGAACGCTCTAAAAGAAGGGCTGCCTGAGAAATATAAGGATTTGAACAAGGACTACTATCAGAGATTGGTGGATTAGGTACTTAATAAAAATACGTTGACATTTTTAGCAAAATTTTTATGCAAACGTGAACTTTGTGGTTAAGCTTTTTGTCTCTTACACGCTTGAGGTTTCCTTGCCAGTATCTCGCAAAAAATATTTCGACATTTAAAGTTTACCCGTTCACTTGCAGGTACTCAAGGCTAAAGCATAGTCCCGCGTATCTTTTTCGACACGTTTGATTTAATTTTTGGCTTTTAAAGGGTGCATTACTTTTGAAAAAATCTTTTATTATATTCATAGTTGCATTTGCAATCCACGTTTTACCTGGATTTAAGGCAAGTGCCCAGGAAGAAAAATTTTTCGATGTCATCGGCGAAATAACTTACGGAGAGGAATGTTTACAGTCGTGGCAAATTGAGGAGGCATCAGCCGTCGCCGGCAAATTGCTTTTAACTGCCCCGGAAAATCCCTATGTACGCTTTTTTGCTGGTGAAGTACGCTTCTATGAGGGAAATTATAAAGAATCCTTATCGTTTTTAAAAGAGGCACTAAAAGAACCGGACATCGCGCAAGAGGGTCAAAAATTTTATGACTTTGTAGATAAGATTTATCAAACGGCGGGTAAATTCAAAGAGGCCAAAACCGAACACTTCCTTTTTCGCTATGTGGAAGAGAAGGATGCGATACTGGCCGATTATGCCTTAGATACCCTTGAAAAGGCTTATGACGCGATTGGGAATGACCTCAACTATTTTCCCGCAAAACCTATCCTTGTTGAAGTATTCCCCGATGCAGAAAGCTTTTGTACCATCTCAACACTTACCAAAGATGAGATTGAAACCTCTGGTACGGTAGCGATCTGCTTATTTAATCGTGTAATCATTACAAGTCCGCGTCTCTTACCGAGGGGATATCAGTGGCTTGATACCCTGACTCACGAGTATGTTCACTATGTAATCATGAAAAAGACTTACAACCGTGTACCCATCTGGCTCCACGAAGGCATTGCAAAATTTGAAGAAAAACGCTGGCTTGATAGCTCACATCCAAAACTTCCGGTTTCTTTAGAGAGTCTGGTAGCCGAGGCAATAGAAAAGGATTATTTTATTACATTCGGGCAAATGCACCCCTCCCTGGCAAAATTAAAAAAGAAAGAAGACACAGCCCTCGCCTTTGCTGAAGTCTTTACGGTAATCGATTACCTGTTTAACCAGGGCGGTTATCCTTTGCTCGTATCCATTCTGGACGGTATAAAAAACGGGAAATCGACAGAAGATGCGGTATCTTCCGCAACAGACATTCCATTCGTTGATTTTGAAAGGAATTGGTTGCAGGACCTGAAACAGAAAAAATTCCGGAGGATTCACGGCATTCAGATACTTCCCACAAAGCTCAAAGAATCATCAGCGATTGTAGATGATATGGAAAGTGTTGCCGAAATAGAGGTAAAGGATGCAAAAAAATATGCCATACTTGGTGACCTCCTGCGCCACGAGGGACTGCACAATGCGGCTATCATAGAATACGAAAAGGCATTCAGGAAGGCGGGCCACATTTCTCCGCAAATCCAGAATAAATTAGCAATGTCCTACATCATGGACACGCAATATGCAAAGGCAGAGGAAATCCTGAAGGTGGCTCTGGAATATTATCCGGAATATACTACCACATATATTTCTTTAGGTGAACTCTACCAGCGGAAAGGCGAGTACGACGCCGCCATAGAAATTTTATCGCAGGCTAATCACATCAATCCCTTTCATCCCATCATCCACAAAAATCTTGCACAATTGTATGATAAACTGGGCCGGAAAGAAGATGCCGCAAAAGAACTCAGGAGGCTTGCGCTGCTGAGCAAATGATGGTTCCGTAACGGAATAGGGAATACCTTGCACCGACATTGATCCCGGATAAAGGGGGGCGGCGGCGTCTCTGATTTTATGAATGGTGGAAAGGAGTGTGAATTACGGGTGTTTCGGTGTCTCTATTCGGAAATGGCAGTGCAGATATATTTGTTAAAAATGGGAAGGGGTGTGTTTGTAATCACCCCTTCCTGTTAAGAACTGCTGAAGAAATCAAATCTTATTTATCGTATTACGCAGTTTTCCTGTATTTTTGTGCCAATAACGGCATTTCACCACTTACAACGGCAGGTGTAACGAGGAATGTTGAGTCGCCTTTATTGGAAGGCAAATGATACATGGCATCTAACATAAAACTCTCAAATATAGACCTTAACGCTCGTGCGCCTGTTTTCCTTTCAAATGCCTTTTTGCTGATTGCTACTAATGCATCGGGAGAGAATTCTAACCTGGTCTCTTCCATCTCAAAGAATTTTTGATATTGCTTGACCAGTGCATTCTTTGGTTCCGTCATGACCCTGATCAAGTCTTCCTGTGTTAGCGGCATTAACGGAGCAAGTATGGGGAGTCGCCCTACAAATTCCACAATCATTCCGAAATCAATAATGTCTTCGACCTCTATTCTACTCAGGATTTCACCGAAAGATTCATCTGGCTTGTTCTCTTTTTGTGTATCAAACCCGATATTGGTTTTTCCAATTCTCCTCCGGATAATTTCCTCTATTCCCGCAAAGGTACCGCCACAAATGAAAAGGATATCCTTTGTGTCCATTTGAATATACTGTTGTTCGGGGTGTTTCCTGCCGCCCTGGGGAGGTATATTGGATATGGTGCCTTCCAGCATCTTCAATAATGCCTGCTGGACGCCTTCACCAGAAACATCCCTTGTGATAGATGGATTAGGATTTTTTCTGGCGATCTTATCAATTTCATCAATGTAAATAATTCCCTGCTGCGCCTTCTGGAGGTTAAAATCTGCATTTCTTAACAAGCCCAGGAGCACATTTTCCACATCTTCTCCCACGTAGCCCGCCTCAGTGAGGGTAGTCGCATCCGCAATGGTAAAGGGAACGTCAAGGATTCTGGCAAGGGTACGCGCCAGGAGGGTCTTTCCGGAACCGGTAGGTCCAATTAGTAATATATTACTCTTTTCTATCTCAACCCCATCATTACTGGATCTTGTAATCAAACGCTTATAATGATTGTAAACTGCAACTGCAAGGGTTTTCTTCGCCTTTTCCTGGCCTATGATATATTCATCTAACTGGCTTTTTATCTGCGCTGGAGTGGGTATCTTCCCGATGGGTTTGGCCTGGGCGTGCTTTTGGTCCTTTTTCAGGAGCATGTAGCAAGCCTCCACGCATTCATTGCAAATGAAAACATCGACGTCCCCTTGAATCAACCGGTTTACCGCACTGTAGCTTCTTCCGCAAAAGGAACAGCTTTTTTTACTTTCCATGGCTTTTTTCGCCATATGATTTGTACCTCAAAAATATCAATTAATTTTTGATAAAAATATATTTTAAAACATCGAAAATGATAACAGACAGTCTCATATTATGCAAATATTTTTAAAATGCACAATCGTATTCCAGATAACCCAAAAAACTAACCATTAAGAAGCCATTCATGCCGGTACACAGCACTCGTGGCTGGTCACCCCGTTATCATTTACGTCCTCCAGTTTATAGTAATAGAATTTTCCCCGGCCTGGCTGATCTTCAAAGCGGCACG
This sequence comes from Candidatus Brocadia sp., assembly GCA_021646415.1. Taxonomy (NCBI): domain Bacteria; kingdom Pseudomonadati; phylum Planctomycetota; class Candidatus Brocadiia; order Candidatus Brocadiales; family Candidatus Brocadiaceae; genus Candidatus Brocadia; species Candidatus Brocadia sp. The sequence continues at coordinate 141,593 of SOEU01000003.1, read as the reverse complement.
ATCGTGTTTCCCGCGGATGTGTCTCTGTATCGACCAATTGTCCGTCTACCTACAACTTCTTCTCTCCCGCAAGCATGTTGTGAGTACCTGCAACATGATACAAGCTGCCAGTTGAGTTACCAAAATTATATGCAGACTATTCTCTTGGTCTTCTTCCCATCAACGTCTTGCTTTTACCATGATAAATCCTGATTTGTTTTATCATCTTCACAATGTCGCTTCCTTCGAATTTTGTACCGTCTTCTAATTCACCGCTAACGGTAAGTTCTTCATCAGAATCTGAATCTAAGTCTTGCCTTTTAAATGTCGCAATAAATCGATCCTTGCCAACCTTTCCATTAATGGCTTCCGCCCCTTCACATCCAATGGTATCTGTTACTATTTTATTAACAGCATAAGGTGAAGGAAGCTTAATAAATGCTTTAAAGCAGCCCTTGCTTTTAAGGTTGATTGTTCCAGGTTTTATATCTACCTCTGCAGGGATAATTTCAGGATTGGGAGTGGGTGTCACAACCGGACTTGGTGTTGGAGTCGGTGTTGGCGTTACTTGAGCGGAAAGATTACTGTCAAACTGCGAAATAAAGATATCACCATGATAGATCTCATTGTTAAAAGTATCGTAAGCATCTGCGGATATCGGAAAATCTGGTGAATAAGTCGTACCTACCACATATACATTTCCATTATAGTTTATGGCTATAGAATTACCAAATTCTTCTCCAGATCCACCTAAATATGTGGATGCAAGGAGGTTTTTTAAATCTCCGTTTAGCTTTGATACAAAAACATCATTAACACCTCCTCCGCCATAAGAAGTGTCATACGCATCAATAGTTGTTGGAAAGTTTGATGATTGAGTCCAACCAGTTACAAATATACCTCCAGCTGAGTCTATTGCTATAGAGTTGCCGGAAGAAGACCCTTCTGCACCTCCTAAGTATGTAGATGCAAGGAGACTTGTTAAATCTTCACTAAGCTTTGATATGAAAGCATCAGAATAGTTAAGGGAATCATCATAAGCGCCAGGAGTTGTTGGAAAATCTGAAGAAAAGGTTTCTCCGGTTACATAAATACTGCCATCGAAGCCTGTGGCTATGGAATTTCCAGAATCGCTGGAAAGGCCACCCAAATATGTCGAAGCAAGGAGGTCTTTTAAATCAGCACTAAGCTTGGATACAAAAGCATCGGTACTACCACTACCATTAAAAGAAGTATCATAAGCGCCAGGAGTGGTTTGGAAATTTGAACCAGCAATACCAGTTACATAAATATTTCCGCTTAGACTTATGGCCATAGCCCCGATAGTTCCTCCATTTAAAGTTGTGGATGCAAGGAGATTTGTTAGTGTTTCATCTAGCTTTAATATAGAAGAAACATTAGCAACATAAATATTACCATTAGAATCCGTAACCATAGAATTACCTGAACTATAGCTTGAAGACCCACCCAAATATGTCGAAGCAAGGAGGTCTGTTAAATCACCGCTGAGTTTTGATACAAAAGCGCTACCATTATTGTATGAGGTATCGTATGCACCCGGAGTTGTTGGGAAATCCGATGAATTTGTGTAACCAGCCACATAGATATTTCCATCTGAGTCTATGGTTATTGAATTACCAGTATCATCGCCAAGTCCACCTAAATATGTAGATGCAAGGAGGTCTGTTAAATCAGTATTTAGCCTCGATATAATAACGTCATAGTCATACCCGCCACCATTATATGAAGCATCATAAGCGCCGGTGGTTGTTGGAAAATCTGATGATGTAGTCCAGCCAGTTACATAAATGTGTCCACTTTTATCTATGGCAATAGAATTGCCTGTATCATAACCCGTAGATCCTCCCAAATATGTAGAGGATAAAATATTTGATAAATCACTATTAAATCTTGATACAAAAACATCTGTAGCACCATTATATGAACTATCATAAGCGCTAGGAGTCGTTGGAAAATCTAATGACTCAGTATAGCCAGCTACATAAATATTGCCATCAGGGCCTATGGCTATGGAATTGCCAGAATCATCGCCAAGGCCACCCAAATATGTAGATGCAGGGAGGTCTGTTAAATCAGCGCTGAACTTTGATACAAATGCATCATAATTTCCACCGTTATAATTTGTATCATATACTCCTGAAGACGTCGGAAAATCTGATGATCCAGTTGTGCCAGCTACATAAATATTGCCATCAGGGCCTATGGCTATGGAATTGCCAGAATCATCGCCAAGGCCACCCAAATATGTAGATGCAGGGAGGTCTGTTAAATCAGCACTGAACTTTGATACAAATGCATCATAATTTCCACCGTTATAATTTGTATCATATACTCCTGAAGACGTCGGAAAATCTGATGATCTAGTTGTGCCAGCTACATAAATATTGCCATCAGGGCCTATGGCTATGGAATTGCCAGAATCATCGCCAAGGCCACCCAAATATGTAGATGCAAGGAGGTCTGTTAAATCAGCACTGAACTTTGATACAAAAGCATCGGTACTACCACTACTATTAAAAGAAGTATCATAAGCACCGGTGGTTGTTGGGAAGTCTGATGACAAAGTCAGACCCGTCACATAGATATTTCCTCCTGCATCTATCGCTATAGAATTGCCTTCCTCATAACCAGATCCCAGATATGTGGAGGCAAGGAGGCTGGTTAAATCACCATTGAGCTTTGATAAAAAGGCATTAGAATAACCACCAAAAGAAGTATCATAAGCACCTGGAGTTGTTGGAAAATCTGACGATGAAGTCCAACCGGCTACATAGATATTGCCATCTGAGTTGATACCTATAGAAAAGGCTCCGTCACTGGCAGAACCTCCCAAATATGTAGACGCAAGGAGACTTGTTAAATTCCCATCGAGCTTTGATACAAAGGCATCACCTTCTTCATAGTATTCACCTTTATCATCATAATACCCACCACCATTATACGAAGAATCATAAGCTTCGTTTGTTGTTGGAAAATCTAAAGACCGGGTTTCCCCTACCACGAAAATATTCCCATTACCATCAATAGCTAAAGAACTAAGGCTGTCCCAATCAGATCCTCCTAAATACGTAGAAGCAAGGAGGGTTGCTAAATCTCCGCTGAACTTTGATACAAAGGCTTCTGAAGAAGAATAATTAATGAAATTATCATAAGCACCGATAGATGTAGGAAAATTTGATGACCATGTATTGCCGGCAATATAGATATAACCGTTTATGTCTGTTTTTAAAGTATTACCAAAATCATAACCAAATCCCCCAGAACCACCAAGACATGTAGATGTAAGGAGGGGATCTATTACAACCCCCCGTGTCCTGTCATAGTCTCCCAGTTTAAAACTATACTCATTCCCTATTACAACATACGTAGATTCAATGTATTGCCTGTGCCCGGGACCTCCTTCATCCTTTCCCGCAAGGGGAGCGGAAGAAATGCTTTCTTTTGTACTAGGAGAAGGAACTTTGGATTCCTGATAGACTATGGGTTTTGTGAATTTGACCGTTCCTAACGCCGTCTCTGCCTCAAGCTGCCCCTCCTCATTCACCCTTAATGCCTGTACCCCGCTCAGTTTCAGCCTTATCACCCCGGGGTCAGCACCGGGCTTCACATAAAAAAGTTTTTCGACATTATTTCCATACGCCTTTAGTTTTAATTCTATTCCCTTGTATACCTCTCCAAGGGTTACTATCTCATACGTTGGGATATTGGTCTTCCACTTCGAAGGATCATTTCCCCTGAAGTCGTTCACTGTTGAAATGTCTTTCTTTTCCCCTTTTATCGTATCAATGCTTCCGCCTATGATTTCCTCTTTCAATACTACTCCTTTTCCCCCTTTTTCGTGTTTAGCTTCAGCAGTGCCTTGTTTCCTTTTGTGCAGAGGGTCTGTCTGTTCTGAAGAATCAGGCCGGGGGGAGTAATGATGCACATCATCAGATTCCCCTGCATTTTTTCGATGAGGCAGGGCATAGACAATCTCCCCGTCTTTTGTGACAAATACCGTCCCCCCAAAGGTGCTGGCATAGAACATTACCCTTTCATTGGTTTGCCCTTCATTAGTTATAAAAGGCATCTGGAGTTTCTTCGTCCTTTGAATAACATCTGCCTTCTGCAGTTTACCTTTGTTTGCTTGTTCTGCCAGAAGAGTATTTGTCCATACCATAATCAAGAACAGGCATACCGGCACTACAAAAATCCTATTCCGCTCCATTTGACCCATCTCCTTTCCCTTCACGTTTTTCCTCAGAGGAAATTTGTTAAAACAAAAAAAGCCTTACTGCAAAGATTTTTACCAAAACATCTTCGGCAGTAAGGCTGTCTTATTTTTAGCCGCTTAAACCGTTTTTTAGCTAAGACCCTTTGCTTTGCGTCCCCTGATCACTCAGGGTTTGCCTTTATCGAGTGTCTTTTTCTGTTGTATTACTCGTCTCAGTTACTGAACATTATCCACAAAATTGATACATACTCAAACTAAAAAATACGAATGTATTGTAATAAGCATGTGTATATGCCATGAAAGTGCCTGCATAATATTTGTAATTGAAGATTATGATCAAAAAATATGCCATAAATCATTAAAAAATATTTTTTGCAGTGTATTTGTAGTAAGGATCATATAAAATCGATGTTATGATACGGTGATGGTGTGCGGCTGGTTTGTCAAAGGAAGTGAAAAAGTGTGACATGGCACATTTGTGTGACATCACAGAATTGTGACATGGCACACTTTTCCTTATCCAATGATTGCCGTAACAGCAAGAAAAAATATCCATATCGGTTCTGGCACGGAGTCAAAAATATTTTAAAATATCCTTGACAATTTTTAGATAGATTATATAATTTTTCCCATGTATTGAGAATGAGTCTCAGTTAATTTTTCTTGAGGTGATCTGATTATGCGTTACTTACATCTTCTTATCGTAGTACCTTTAGCGTTAACTTTTCTCATTGCCAATGCCTTCGGACAGTCTTCCGAAACTGAGGCATTAAAGAATAAAGTTGAAATGCTCGAACAAGAATTGAAAGAAATAAAGGATCTGCTCAAGCAGCAAATTGAAAAGGACTCCCAAAAAGAGAAGGAAATTGCATCCTTAAGGGAAGAAGTGCAGAAAAAGGAAGTAAAAATTGCCGTAGAAGAAGCACCAGCACAGCCTGCAATTATGAGAGAAACCGCAGTAGGGGAGGAACAGGAAGAGGTGCCTTATTTAGCCAGACCGGGGGCTGAATTAGCTGAAAAAAAGCTTGCACCGACTTTTGGGGGGGTCTATACAAAACCGTTTCTGAGGAGATTTGGGAGAAATACCTACCTCGGCGGTTACATGGACTTTGAATTCAGGGCCCCGGAAGATGAAGATGCCGCACATGGTTTTACCCAGAAACGATTTATCCCCTTTATCTACTCCGATATTTCAGACCGTGTAAAACTTGCCGCAGAAATAGAATTTGAGTTCGGCGGCGAGGGGGGGGGCAGAGATGGAGAGGTGATCCTTGAATTTGCAACCATGGATTTTTTGTTGACCGATTGGATCAATTGGAGGGGTGGATATCTTCTTACACCTTTGGGAAAATTTAATTTAGTGCACGATTCTCCTTTGCAAGATTTTACTGACCGTCCATTAGTAGACCAGTTAATTATCCCGACTACCCTTACAGACTTAGGAATGGGTTTCTTTGGTACCCTTTATCCATCAGAGCTAAGTAAGCTTGATTATGAAATTTATGTTATCAACGGTGTATTTAACGGCCTGGATGTCGATGGTACCTCCCGTATCGGCGAAGTGAATGGGCTGAGGGGTGCAAAGGGTTCCGGAGGGGCGTATTTCAATGATAACTATAATAAGAGTCCTGGTGTTGTGGGTCGCGTGGCCTTTAGCCCATTTATAGGTCTTGAGTTTGGTGGTTCTGCATATACCAGCCGGTATGACGAAAAGAATGACAATCAACTGACTATCTCGGCGCTGGATTTTATTTATCAAAGAGGCCCTTTCGAGTTTGTAGGGGAAGGTGCTTATGCCTTTATAGAAACGGATAGCTTTGCAGAGGATGCCGGTATTACCGACGATATGTGGGGATACTATCTGGAAGCCAGGTATCACTTTATGCCCTCTATATTGAAAACGTGGAGCCCGGGTATTTTTACCGATAATTCGACTTTTACCGGCGTTTTACGGTGGGGTCAGGTACAAACAGCCGGCAGGGATGATAATTTTCAAAGGGTTCATTGGTTAAGAAACCGGCTCACGCCAGGTCTGAACTATCGCTACACCGAAGACACGGTCTTCAAGTTGGACTATCAAATAAATATGGAAGAAAAAGACATGCCTGATACAGCCAATAACGCCTTTTTGTTTTCTGTCGCAACATATTTTTAGTTTAATTATATAGGATTTTTTGGGATACGGATAAACACGGATTATCGGGATTTTGAAATAAATATAACTTGTTTTATCTGGATGGATCTGTGTCCTGACAATGTAAAGGAGTACGGAAAATGAAGAAAAAGATACTTGTACTTGGCGGCGGGCCTTGTGGTTTATCAGCCGCCTGGGAATTGTCCAGGTATGGACATGATGTCACCGTCATTGAAAAAGAATCCAGGGTTGGCGGATTATGTATCACGAATGAATACAAGGATTATCGTTTTGACCTTGGGGGACACCGTTTTATCTCAAAAAACCAGGAACTTGTTGAAAATGTTTGTAAAATGATGGGCGAGGAGCTCTTAACTTCTAATCGGAAGAGCGTTATTTTGTTAAAAGGGAAGACCTTTGATTATCCCCTGTCTGCCAGGGATATCTTTCTGAAGATGGACCTCTGGACAAATCTGAAGGCATTTACCTCGTATCTAATTGCTGCCGTCTCCAGAGTTGTTTTCCGGAAAAAAGATATTTCTTTTGAGGATTGGATTGTCAACCGCTTCGGCCGAACACTTTATGATTTATTCTTTGGTCCTTATACTGAAAAACTATGGGGCATATCCCCTAAACTCATTTCAAATGATTGGGCGTCCCAGAGGATTTCGTTGCTGAACCTTAAAGACGTCCTTTTCCGGCTCCTTAAATTGAAGAAAGGTACCCCCCGAACCTATGCCAAGGGTTATTTTTACCCAAAGAAAGGTATAGGGCAGATGTTTGATATCATGAGCGAAGAAATCTCAAGAATGGGCGGAAAAATCATCCTGAATGCAACGGTTTCCGGTATACAGGTAAACAATAGTAACGTTGAAAGGGTGTGTTACATGCAGCGGGGCGTTACAAAAAGTATTGATTGTGATGCAGTTATTTCCACGATCCCTCTGCCAGATCTCATAAAGGCATTCCCGGAGTATCTTACAAAGGATGTTATCTGTCATACCTTACCTCTAACGTTTCGTTCTGTGAGATTTTTAAATATCCTGGTCGACCTTCCTGATATAAGTGATAATACGTGGATGTATGTCTCAGAAGGGAAATATATCATGACACGTATCCAGGAGCCAAAGAGACGGAGCCCCTTTAGCGCACCGGAAGGAAAGACGTCCGTTATGCTGGAAATTCCCTGCAACGAGAACGACGAAATCTGGAATTGTCCCGGGGAAAGCTTACTGAAGCGTTGTCTTGCAGATTTAAAGGAACTGGGGATTGATATTCAGGACAAAGTCATTGACTATTTTACAACAAGCGTAACCCATGGCTATCCTGTCTATAGCCTTGATTATGCAATGCACAGGCAGAAACTCTTTGATTTTCTGGATCAGTACGAAAACTTGATTACGTGCGGCAGGCAGGGTACCTTCCGGTACATCTTTATGGACACGGCCATGGAGATGGGGATAACAGCAGCCCAGAATCTCATGCTGGATAATGTAAGCAAGAAGACGGACGTGCAATTGATGCGTTCAGAAAAGGAATTGATTGAGGTAACTTCTGTAACTGCCTAAAAAGGCGAGAGTGCACACGGAAACGTGAATATCCGGGTCGAATTATTCCATTAATTTGTTACAGTTCTGCCAATATTCGAAAATGAGCGTGAAAAACAACCCCCTTGCCCCCTTTTTTAAGGGGGATTCAAAAAGTCTCTCTTTTCGTTCGGCTGAGCGCTCACGATGAAGTTTAAGGGAATTGAGAAAGTCCCCCCTTAAAAAAGGGGGATCAGGGGGTTGTTGTGTATCATTACACATACCACGTGAACAGTTACCATAATTTTATGCAGACAACTATTAATTATAAATTGAATATACCGTATCAGACAAAAATGATCTCCTGGCAAGGTTACATAATTCCCACAGTGGCAGTGGGTATCTGTCTGATCACCCGATTATTGTATTTTGGCAAGTACATCGACGAATGGGACAGTGTAAATTTCGCTTTTGGTTTATCAAAGGGTTATGACATCCTGCATGATCAACCACACTTTCCTGGCTATCCGGTTTACATGTTCGTAAGCTGGATTTGGTACAAGATTCTTGGATCGGATATACAATCATTGATCTTTTCTGGTATCTTGTTTAGCAGTCTTGCCGTATTTCCGCTGTATGAACTCGCAAGACGTACGTTTTCCCGGGAAGTGGCTATTCTTACTGCGGTCTTTTACATTGTTAATCCACAGGTTTGGTTGCAGGCAGAAAAACCACTATCGGATGCCTTTGGTTTATTTTTTGTTATTACGGCTATCCTGTTTTTTTACATGGCATTGGAGCGCACCCATGAAAATACTCAATCTCAGGCTTCACTGAAATACCTTGCATGGGGTGGCGTACTATTAGGGTTGGGGCTGGGTGTCAGGGTTACCTATCTCGCTTTACTACCCATAATGGCATATACGGGATATCAACTGATACAAATGGTTTGCGGCAGAAAGGTAATAGTATGGGGATTGTCTGGTCTGCTACTTGGCGTAGCTGCATGGTTGGGTTATCTCATTATCCATTTTACCCCATATAGGTTTTACAAGAAATTCCTAGGCCACGCCGATTATCATTTTTACCGGGAAGGAAACTCCATCATCACCACCGACGATTATGGCGAACGCTTTTTCGACATTTTTTACAATCTCAGCGCTCACAGTTTGGGCACCTGGTGGACAGACACGTCCCTTCTCAGGGTTGTTCCAACGATTATTCTTGTGGTTTCCATGGTGTATTTTTTTATTCAGGAAAAATGGAATCTCAGGAATAAGTTCTTCATGGCGTTTTTTATCCCTTACTTTTTATGGATTGCCCTCGTGCAAGACGCCATTCGACAGATCATGGTGCTTATACCTTTTTTGATTATTGTGGTGACTGCGGGTTTATGGCATATATTCACTATCCACTTAAAAAACAGGAAATATGGCATCATGTTATTTTTTGCAATAGTGCTTGCCTTTGTTGTTTCTCAAACGATTGATTCATTAAAGATCGTTTCAATGAACAGGAATGAAGAACCACCTTCCGTCTCTACGATAAACTATATAACAAATAACTATGATAAGAATGATACGAAATTTTATTGTTTGAACGACTGGCGTTTGTTTCAATATTATGCCCCTGAGTGGTGTGACAAGAAGAACAGCCACGTGTATTTCGTGTCGCGGATGAGTGGGGTCATCAAGGATCTGGAGCGCTTGAAGAAGAAACCCGGGCATATCCTCATATCGTCCAAGCTCTTTGAGCGGGATAAGTATAAGGGCAGACTGAAAAAGCTGGTGGAATTCAAGAGGGATCGATATGGAGTGGCCGACTATAATTGGCTGGCTTTGTATCGTTTTGAGTGGAGGTGATTTTAAACTACCAAAGTGGGGCAGTTACCAGTAAGAAGACACAGGAAAGAGTAAGCAGTAGGCGGCAGGCAGTTGGCGATGAAATTTATCACTTTCTGCTTACTGGTGTACTACCTACTGTCAACTGCTTACTTGTCGATTGAAACGAGCCAGAAAATAGTTACTAAACGTCTGTAAATTATTACGGAAAGATTTTTTATGGAGGCCAAGATGTTAAAAAATATATTTTTGTCGTTATGTATTATAGTGACCATTGGTTCTTTATCTTTGTATACATGTGCAAATGCACAAACTACAGGAAATATATCCGGTACGGTAACCGATGAAGATGGTGTGCCGGTGAGCGGTGCCGAAGTAACATTGAAAAGGAAGAAATTTAAAGATAGCGGGATAACGGGAGCCGGTGGTGAATATGAATTTTCTGATTTAAATGCCGGTAGATATGTTTTGAAAGTAAAAAAGTCTGGCTATAAAAAAAAGAAGAAGCAGGTTAGACTCAAAGAGGGGCAAAATAAGGTTGTTGATATAAAATTAAAAACGCAAGGTTCGGGTGGTGGCAGTGGAAGTGGCTCGGGTAGTGGCAGTGGTTCTGGAAGTGGCAGTGGCTCAGGAAGTGGTAGTGGAGGCGGCTCTGGAAGTGGGAGTGGTTCTGGAAGCGGTAGTGGTGCATAAACGGGGAAAAGATAACCCGCAAACAGATATATGTACGTAATGTGGTGACAGTTGTTGGTACACGGTTTTCTTTTTTTACTCTCTGAAATTTTAGATCAATCATGCAGTGACAAGGCATGCCTTGTCACTGCATGATGTCCATTTTTGCCAGGAAAAGAGAAAGCATTATGATTATGAACAAAAATATTGCCGGATGTCTAATTTGTGAAAATATAAAACCTTTGACGATTATTGCATTTTTTTTATTTTAATAGACGAGACTGAGTCTCTGTTGAAAGAAAGAGGTTTGAAATCAATGTTTTCGTTAAACAAGTTGTTTATGCCATTAGGGATTATTGTTGGTTTTTTCAGTGGTACCTATTTGCCGGATATGAATATACCTGCTCTTCATGCGGCGTCAATCATCGGCATCGTTTCAGATGAAAATGGCGATCCCATAGAAGACGCACTTATTACGATCAAATCAAAAAAGAATACCAATGGAAAGAGATCGAAAAAAATAGTTTTAACAGATTCTGAAGGTAGCTATGAAATCGATAATGTAAAAAAAGGGAAACACAAACTCACCGTTAAATCCGGTGGTTATGAAACAGGAACTGAAATTTTGAAGATAAGCGAAAACAGTGAAGAGGCAGAAAGGGATGTTACCTTAAAATTTGCAAACTACACAAAGACCACCGACACCAAGACAATGGATGCCGCGGTTGCTTCCTACAACGAAATTGGTGTGCTGAGAAGACAGGTTCCAGTTGATGGAGATGCCATTGCGTCTGCTTATGAGGGGGAATTGCAGGATTTGACAAAAGAGGTGGATACAGAAAATACGTTAACCCTGGATAGTGATATTTTAGCCGCCATTGAAGACATCAAAAACAATAATGAGCCCGATTTGGCCGCACAGGTTATTGATAAGACACTGCAACGGGTGTTTTACTTAGCGATTCTTGAGCGTATTACCGCTGCCCGTGATAATTTTCATGATGCAAAAAAGTCGGATCTTAAATTCTTATGGGATGAGGCATACTCAGCTTACCAGCCTATTACAGGTACGGCCGACAGGGAAAATAAGGTGCTTACCGAGGACCGTACATCTATCGAAACGGGAAGTAATCCCAATCTGGAAGACCAGATATTGGTTGCCTTTATCCGTGGACAGAAGGCGCTGGACAGGAAAGACCATGACGAAGACGAAATTACTCTTGGTATACAGCGTCAGGTCATCAGACTCTCCCTCATCAGGGCATTCTATATAGCAGTCCTCAGGGAAGTCGAAGGTGTTCTCAACAACAGGGACAGCAACCCGGAAAAAGCCCTTGTGAACCAAAAAGAGGGGGAGGTTTATTACAGGATCATTGAGGAATTTGTCTCACGTGATAACCCCGAAGGTAACGAAATTATAAAATCCCAGCTTGCCGGTGATTTAGCTGATGTGAATGCCGATACTATGGTAAGCGAACTGAGTAAAGGCTTTATTGGTCGTGTCAGGGGAGAATTAGAGTCTAACGCCTCTGCCCTCAATGCAAATAATCGCGGTGATGCCATGATAACTGCCGAAGAGGCGCTCCTCTATACAGAGGTATTTTTGGAGGATTTGGAGTTGCTCCTTGGTATCGATGACAGCGGGGAGATAGAAGATGCCTTGCATGAATTGAGGGATGCCAGTGACGAGGTTAATAAAGCAAATGCAGATACCGCCAGTCAAACAATATCAACCAGTCTCGATAGTTATGAAAATGCGTTGCTTTAGAAGCCAAAACAACCACGGAAATTCTTATGAAATCTGTTCCTTACAAACAAATAAAGGAGGCAGGGAGACAGCATGACTAAAAACAAAATGAAGTATTTTCTTATCTCTCTCGGAATCATCGCATCTTTTTTTTCAACAACAATCCATCTCCGGTCAGGTAATGCAAACAATCAGCTTACGGTGGAAGAGAAAAATGAGGAAATGAAATTAGCTCAAAAAAAGAAGAAATCCATCAGTTTTACGGAGGATGTTTTACCATTATTTGTAAAGCCGAAAAAGAAGGGTAAGCTGGAATCCACTCCTTGCATCCAGTGTCATTTTTCAAGTCTTTCTATGGAAAATGACGGCATACCGGAAAATGCGTGGCACCAACTTGGCATGGGCTCGTACAGAGACATCATGGCTGGCGCCGATGGCGGGCTGGTGCAAATTGTTGATATCGAAAATCCCGATGAAAGCGAACTCCTTATTGTGCTGGAAGGTGAGGGCGATGAATCCCGTATGCCATACGGAGGCCCTTTCTTTTCAAAAAAGGAAATTGCCATCATTCGAAGGTGGATTGAAGAGGGGGCAAAGGACGATACCCCCGTTCCTGATTTTAACCGTGATGTGCTCCCTTTGCTAACAAAATCAGTCAATGGCAGCATTCCATGCAGTCATTGTCACTATAATAACAACGGCGCGACTTCCAGGGAGCGTTCCGAATCACAGGCATGTCTTGATCTGTCCAGCTGGGAAGGCATAATCTCCGGTGCAGAGGGAATCATACACGAGGCAATTATCGATCTGGAAACACCTGCTAACAGCCTGATCTTAAAACGTCTGCGTGGTCAGAAAACTGGGGAAGCGCCAGAAGACGACCATCGCATGCCCTTTGGCGGGCCGTATTTCACGGAGTACGAGATTCAGAAGATCGAACGGTGGATAGCAAATGGTGCGAAAGGTCCCGATGGAGAAGACCCCGACGAGGCAGATATCAGTGGAGCAGGTGAATGTCTGGGTGGAAGTGGAAGCGGCTCTGGCAGCGGTAGTGGCAGTGGTGCTGAGTAATAGGAATATTTGGTAATGAAATTCACAGAGAAAGAGGCGAAAGGAGACAAACTATGTCTGCGATGATAATCAGCAGTCTTGATAGATTTATTGGTATGGCACGAAAACTGGAAACTTATGGGGTGACAAACATCCATCTCTGCTATGCAAAAAGTACCGATGATTTGGACATATCAGTAATAGCGCTTGTGCCGTTTGTTGACTTTGTGATACTGGGCAAGGATGCCCATTATTTGCCGTATCTCAACCAAATAGTAAAGGAAGCACAGCTACGGCATATCCCTGTTTTGCCGGAAGAACGTATCGCCTCAGTAAAAAATTGCTAATGAAAAACTGATCGATAGTAGCACCAGTCAATAGAATTTAATAGTGTATCTCATTTTTAAAGGAGATCATTTTATGATTAGGGGAAAAGTAGGTGTTTTATTTGTAGGATTAAATGGGGCTACGGCCAATACCACGGTGGCCGGGTCACTTGCCCTGAAGAAGGGCTTGATACACAATTGTGATGGTATGCTAACCGAAACCGGGATATTTTCACATTTAGATCTTGTGCAATTCGACCAGTTGGTATTTGGTGGATGGGACGTTACTAGTCATGATGCTTACCAGGCTGCTCGTTTCAGTAAGGTATTAGAGCCGTGGCTTATTGAAGATTTACGTTCAGATTTGGAATTAATAAGTCCCTGCCCTCTTGCAACTTGCTGAGGAAATGAAAGTGCCGTTAGCAGGAAGGGATGGAAATACCGGCCAAACCCTTATCAAGACTGTTTTGGGTCAGATGTTTAAGATCAGGAACCTGAATCTCAATGGATGGTACAGCACCAATATCCTCGGAAACAACGACGGATTAGTGCTTTCCATGCCGGAACACAGACAAACAAAGATGGAGGATAAATTAGGGGTATTGGAGCCAGTCCTGGGCTATAACCATTTTACCCATATCGTGGATATCCATTACTATCCTCCCAGAGGCGACAATAAAGAGGCATGGGAAAGTATAGATTTTTCGGGTTGGCTGGGGATGCCCATGAGCGCAAAGATAAACTGGCTGGGAAGGGATTCTATTCTGGCCGCCCCCTTAATTATTGATTTGGTGCGGCTAATGGAATTTGCCCTCAGACGCGGTGAATGCGGCATACAATCACAACTTGCCATATACTTCAAACATCCGCTGGGTACATCAGCAAGGGGATTCTCTGACCAATATATGTTATTAAAAAATTATTACGCATGCATTGAAGAGCCTATCCCGGAACATAGTAATAGTCGACTAAGGGAAAAATCCGTTGCCTTAGAGATTTGAAGTTAGTCTTAGTAAACGATAATAAATAAACGAATTCCCTTGGTCCCTTTACCGCCCCCAAAACTCCTTCTCATAAAGTTGACTGGGGGGATTCGTTTAGGTTTTAAACAACTCTTATTGCTCTCAGCAAACCATTAAGAAAAGCCTGGTAAATAAGCCTCCTGGTTAAAAGAAAAAAATGCCTCTTTGAAACAGTTTAGTTTTTTGAAAGATGAGTTGTGCTTTTTAAGTCCCTATAGGGACGTGAGGCAATAGACAGGCAATTTATTGCCTGTATTTTTATCAAATAGAAATACAGTCCCGTAGGGACGATTGAGACGATTTCGTATCCATAATCTTCATTCGCCCCTACAGGGCTTATTTTTATCTTTCTCTTAACACAGGCAATAAATTGCCTGCCTATGAGCAATTTGCCCCTCCGGGGCGAAATCAGCACAAGGCTTTGCCTTGATAGTTTTTCAAAAAACTAAAGTGTTACCTTTTCCATAGCAAATAAGGCGTTCAATGAAATGGAGCGTATTGAAAGGCTTTTCAGGAAAGAATTGCAGGTGTTGAACAGGAAGGCTGGAAAAACTGTTTTTTCCTGTGACAAAGAGGTATTTTGAGGTAATGAAACGATGTTATCAATATGGAGTACTTACGGGAGGTGCTTTTGACGTAACGGTATCTCCGTTATTAGAGCAATGGGGAATTTACCGGGGTAAATTAAAGGAGGTAAAGGAGGATAAGCTGAGGACCCTTCTCCATGCGGTCTCTTATAAAAATATAAAGATAAATGACAATGATAGTTTAATTTCTTTTGCTCATAAACAAACAAAAGTAGACCTGGGGCTGGTAGTAAAAGGGTATGCAATAGATAAGGCCCTGGAGCTTGTTAAGCAATCAGGGATAACGAGTGTTTGTATAAACTATGGCAGTGTCACACGCATGCGAGAACCTCCTTCTGAAAAAAATTCCTGGAAGGTTGGCATTCCTCACCCGGGAAAAGGAGATACTGTAATAGGTTCTTTTCATCTGGTTAATCAAGGGGTTGCATTTGTTGCTGATTATTCGAGGTATCCCACCATACAGGATAAGTCTTATATCCATCTGATTAATCCAGGGGAAGGAAGACCTGTCGGGAAGGAAATTCTTGCCACTACGGCGATTGCTGCTACAGCAGAAGAGGCGGGGGTCCTGGCAACAGTCCTGTTTATTAAATGGTCGGAAGGTGTGCAGGGACTCTCTATGGTTTTCCCAAACTCGGGGTGGCTGCTTCTTTTAGAATTTCGCGTATCCTCAGGAATTGGCGAAAGATTCGTAAAAGGAGAAGAAAAGATTTTTAAGTATGGTAAGGGTTCAGGTTGTCCCTTTAGTCCGTGAGGACAAAAATTTGAGTTTTTTCATGCAGTGAGAAGAAAGGAGGGTATTATGCCCCGCATTTTTCATTTGAGAAGTGTATTACTATTTTTAGGTTTGTTTGTAGTCATGTTTTTACCCAGTGCTTCTCATGCGGTGGATGTTAAAGACGTTACCTCTACAGATTTAAAGGAGATCATCCGGGCGAAAAAAGATAAGGTAGTAGCGGTAACATTCTGGGCAACGTGGTGCGAGGCCTGTAAAGAACATCTGCCTGAACTCAGCACCCTCTATGAAAAATATAAAGAGAAGGGGGTAGAAATAATAGGGGTATCTCTGGATGATAAAGTGAAAGAAGTTAAAGACTTTGTTGAAAAAAAAGGGATTACCTTTCCTATGTTCCGGGCTAAGGATAAAGAAGAGATGAGTTATGTTTACAATGTCAGGAAAATCCCTATTATATACTATTATAAAAATGGGGAACTGGAACATGTAGAGGAAGGCTATACCGATCCTGAGCATATCGAAGAGGATCTGCGTAGTTGTTTGGAAAGTACCAAGCCTCCCCTCAAAGAGTCAACTTTAAAATCAAAATAGAGTGTAATTAGCGCTGCAATAGCTGCCGCTGCCAGAGAGGATGACCTTATTTTTAATGGTATGTCAGAAATGGGGATGTCAGGCCTTTTGAATGCTAGTGGAAGGAATATCCTGAAGATCAGCGACTGGGCGGTGATAGGGAATGGTTTTCAGGATGTAGTAGTCACCGTAGAAAAATTAAGGAGTTTAGGTTTTTTCCCTCCTTATGCGCTGGTGGTAAGTCCGAAATTCTATGCCCTTCTCCATAAGGTATATGAACGTACAGGAAAATTAGAAATAGACGGGGTAAAAGAGTTGGTAAAGGGAGGCGTGTTCCAGAGTCCTGTGTTCAAAAAGGATGTTGCCCTTATTGTAGCAATGGGCAGGCAAAACCTGGATTTGGCAGTGGACACTAATTTCAAGGTAGAGTACTGGGGGCCCAGGGATCTGAACCACCGGTTCAGGGTGGTAGGAAGCTCGGCGCTCAGGATCAAATGCCCTCAGGCTATATGCACACTGGAGTAAGTCATGTTCATTTAAGAAAAACTTTGACACTTTAAATTCATTCAAAGGACATTCATTTCATATTAATTTTTAGTGCTATCCATTGGCATTTCTATTGCTTTTTAAGCGATTTGTAAAGAGTTATTCTTCACGCGGATACAAATAAGCGATGAATTGATTATCAAAAATTGTCGCAATTAGTGGCAAATCATTCAGTTACACACCTTAAATAATATAAAGTTTGCGATTTAATAAAATTAAAACTGATCTGGAAGTATAACAACTTGTCTAATATCCTGGATAAAAATTCTAAAAAGGAGGAAAGATTATGGGGGCGGCAAATACATTTAAAATATGTCATGGTTTGGCAGGGGTTATTGTATTGCTCGCGATGTTTTGTCTTCCACAAGTGGATTCGTCTGTTTTTGCAGCGTGTGCGAAGGAAGACGATTGCCTTTCATGCCACACTTCAGAGGAATTGAGAAAGGAACATAAGAATTGTGAATATTTGAAGCAAGGCTGTCTTGTGTGCCATACAACGCCAGTGGCTCCGCCTGATTATAGAAAGGGGGGAGAAGCACCTGGTGCGTGTCCACAAGGAGATATGCGCTCAGGGATGAAGGGGCAAGGGTTTGCGGGAATTACTTCGGAAGTGCATCTTGGGCATGAAGATTGGGAGAAGATGCGACGTGCGGTCCATGAGACAATTGAGAATCATCTTGTGGGGAGGAAGTTTATCGGGGTTTACGGCCCCCTTGGGACGGGAGCCCAATGTGTTCCTTTGGATACCTACGGTATTCCTTCCTGGGCCAATGTTGATATGCTCGGTGAGGGTGATGAGGCCATACATTCACTAAAGAGAGATATTGCCCATATACCTCTTATTTACAAAGACTTTTGGCTCTTCTGGAGGGATATAGAGGCCAGCAAAAAATGCGAGACGCCGCTTGATATAAGTGCTGCAGTGGGTGCGGCTGTGGCAGTTGCCGCCAGGGAGGATGATCTTATATTCAATGGTATGCAAGAGATGGGTATGACAGGGTTGTTGAATGCTAATGGGAGAAACACCCAGAAGCTCAGCGACTGGGCGGTGATAGGGAATGGTTTTCAGGATGTCGTATCGGCTGTGGAGAAACTGAGAAGTGCTGGTTTTGTCCCTCCTTATGCCCTTGTGGTAAGTCCAAGGCTTTATGCCCTCCTCCATAAGGTTTATGAACGTACAGGAAAATTGGAAATAGACGGGGTAAAGGAGTTGGTAAAGGGAGGCGTGTTCCAGAGTCCGGTGTTCAAAAAGGACGTTGCACTGGTAGTGGCAATGGGCAGGCAAAATCTGGATCTGGCTGTAGGAACAGATTTTAAGGTAGAGTACTGGGGTCCCCAGGATTTGAATCACCGATTCAGGGTTGTAGGGAGTTCGGTGCTTAGAATTAAATGTCCTCAAGCCATCTGCACGGTGGAGTAGGTCATGTTTGTTAAGCTAGGGACTTACTTAATAGTAGTGCTTGCACTCCTTTCCCTCTGGTTTCGATATGGATACGCTGATATTTCCTGCCTTATCGGAAAGGATGGAATTGTCGATCTGGAGATGGAGGCCAGGCCTGTAGCGATAGAACCCAGACCCGGGATATTCTTTGATGCCTGGGGGTATTGTCTGAAGGGAGAAAAACCTACCGTACCGGGTCCCACCATAAAGGTGAGAGAGGGGACAAAGATCAGAATCCATCTCACCAATAAGCTAACCGTTCCTGCCTCTGTGCATCCCCATGGGGTAAAATATACCGTAGCCAATGATGGCGCCCATATTGCAGGAAATCCCACGAGTATCGTGGAGCCGGGGAATTCCAGGATTTTTGAGTGGGACACCACAGGTACACCGGGTACCTGGTTTTATCACACCCACGCGTTTGAGAAGGGTGGCGAAGAAGGATTGTACAGGGGATTGTGGGGTGCACTCATTGTAGAACCGAAAGGGGGTGACCCTAACCCGCCAGACAAAGAGTTTGTTGTCTTCATGCATACATTTCATGTCAATGGGCAGGAATATGAAACCTTTAATGACAAATCAGGTGATATGGAGTTTATGAAAGGGGACAGTTCCGCCTTCCCTGGTTTGGTCTGGAAGGCAAAGATGGGAGAGAAGGTGCGGTTTCATCTCATAAATTCTGCAGAGGAGGAGCATACCTTTCACACCCACGGCCACCGCTGGGTAGATAGGGCCAGCGGGCAGCTTATTGATAACATCGGTCTGGTACCATTTACTTCTTATGTCCTGGATTTTATTGCCGGTGAAGATGTCGGACCAGGCAATTGGGCGTTTCACTGTCACTTCCATGAGCACATGATGAATGGTATGTTTGGGATTTTCGTGGTGGAAAAGGGAGAACCAAAAATAACAATGAAAGGAATGTCTCCCCCTTCAGGGGGGGCTAAGAATATCCCCCGGACGCAATCACTTCCTGAGTTCCCCATCCCGCCCGTTGAGACGGGGAGTGGAATCGCATCTCAAGCGCCTTCTTCTGAAGTCCCCCCTCCTACCCTTGAAACATTACTGGAGTCTTTGACGTACCCGGATCCCTTGCTGAAAAGCCTGTATGAAGAGTTTGTCGGACTAAGCCAGGGTGACGGTCCCTGGGGCGAATTTTATAAACCGATCCCTTTGTACACCTATTTTAATCCAGCCAGACATTATCTTCCGCCTGATAGCCAGGATTATAAAAGGCTCCGGGAAAAGTACAGGCCTGACCAGTGTGTTGAATGCCACGAGGAGTCCTCGCCTGGCATTGTGAATGAGTGGAAGGCGTCCAATCATGCCAATCCCAAAAAGAACCCGGAGGTCGCCGCGGAGACTCAGGAAATCGAGGAACTGATTGGTAAGGAGCTGAATAACTGGAAGCCGGGGACAAAGGATGGTGTTTACTGCTCCTATTGTCATGGTGATGATCATGACAATCTCTTTATGCCAACGGTAGATAATTCATGTGGCGCATGTCATCCGAAACAGGCACAGGAGTTTGCAAAAGGGAGGGAGTATGGTAAACCGAGCCATCCCCACAGCTGGGAGGGTAGTGTATCCGTCCCGTGGTATGTTGAACTGTATAGACGTGGTGAAGAGTACTCTCTGGTGGGGTGTGACCAGTGCCACCAGAATATGTCATCATGCGACGACTGCCACAGCCGGCATCGCTTTTCGGCCGCTGAGGCACGCCATCCAGAGGCATGTTCAGGCTGTCACATGGGGCCAGACCACCCTGACTGGGAGAGTTACGAACACTCCAAATGGGGCGTGATATATCATACGACCGGAGAACTGTGGGATTGGGAAAAGAGCCTCTCTGATGTGATTCCCGGGAAAGATTACCTTGCCCCGACCTGCCAGTACTGCCATATGTATGTGGGTGATGGACGGTGGGAGATGAATGTAGAAACCAAAGGCATATGGCGTATGGGTGTCATTCCTCCCAAAGAAGTAGAGTTTAAATCCGGGCTGAAGGATTTTCCGTACGGCATAAAAATACCACCCATGGACAAGAAACTTGAAATTTATTCTGTGGAAAGTAAGGAGAAACGCCGCCAGTGGGTAGAAATGTGTGCAAGGTGTCATAGCGCCAGATTTTCTGATATGTGGCTTGATTCCCTGGATCAATATATGTTTGAATCATGGCGTCGCATCGATGAAGCACAGCTCATTTTGGAAGACCTCTTTGCCAAAGGCCAGGTTAAACCATCCCCTGAAGATAGACCACCGTTCCCCTTAAGTGATTTAATTATCAAGGTGCTTGGGCCTGAGACATTGGGACCGGAAGTTTATAGCCTTTTCAAAAAGACCAGTGGACATTTGCCGGTTATTGGTCCCGTCCTTGGTGCCTATGCCATATTTACCCAGAACGACGGGAATCCAAGTGGTATAGAACGGGAGTATGTGGAGATGTGGTTCTGGAACCACCTGCAGGGATACAAGGGCACCGCCCATGCCCAGCAGGACATCAGCTGGTGGTGGGGCACTGCCCAGAGCATGGGTAAAATGACTCGCATGCAGGATGAGGCAGTGAAATTACGGCGTTTAAAGAGCCTTGAGGAGGCAGTAAAAAAATAAACCACTGCATCACCTGGCACAGCATAGCCACAGTCAAATCTCACTTAAAAATAGTAACAACCCCATGAATCCATAGTATCTTATAAAAAAATTTTTACCTTTTTAGCAAAAATAATGAATAAACTAACCCTGACAGGGTTAACTCACAAATTTCGTGCTTCGGATTTTGTCTTTTCGACTCGTTCGGGATAGGGGTTAAGTTAAGCGATTTGGGGTGCATGGACAAACCTTGCTTTCAGTGCCTGCTTGTGACTCTCAAGGGAATGAAAACTGCTGGGATGTGCAAGCCATTGTCCCCCGCTGGCGGGGGATTGAGGGGGTGGAATGGCATGAGTGAAAATTCCGGATCGGGCAAAGATTTTCGTTTGACATCATTTATCGTGAGGTTTATTATTGGAAAACAAGAGCGGAGGCGGAAAAATGGTTTCTGCACGTGATAAGATGGGTTAGAGCGAACCCATCAATATTGTCTTAGGGAGCATGTCTTATGACCATGTGGACAACAAATGGTTTGTTTCCGTCTTTCTTGTCACCAGGTATTTTGCTCCTAAGCATTATTCCTTTTATTTCATTCGAAATTCTCGCCGAAGACACAGACACGTCCTCAACTTTGATAGCGGAAACAACCCGGCCAACCGGGACCACGTCCAGTAAAAAAGAGGAACATACACGTGATGTGGAGGCTGCCGTTGCAGAAGAACTCGTAACCGAAGCCATTTGGTTTGGATTTGGGGAGGAAGTGGCAATAGCTACAAGACACGAAAGCCCCGTCGGCAAGGCTCCCAGCATTGTCACCGTGATTACAGCCGGGGATATTAAGAATTTAGGGTATCGCACCTTTGCGGAAATTTTAAGGACGGTACCAGGGTTTGAAATTTTAAAGGATGATTCCTTTGGGGCTGTAGTCCCTAACGTACGGGGACTAATAGGTTCAGAGAAAATACGGGTGATGCTCAATGGACATCTCGTAAATAATCCTTTCAGCGGGGGGGCCTTTACTTTATTTGACGATTTCCCCTTAGAAAATATAAAAAAGATAGAAATCATCCGGGGTCCGGGTTCTGCTGTATATGGTGAAAATGCGTTTTTGGCGGTTGTAAATATTATTACTATAGATGCAAAAGATATTGATGGCGTAAAGCTGAGTAGTGGTTATGGGAGTTTCGATACTTATGAGGAAAATGTTGTGTTTGGTAAGACATGCGGCAAGGTCGGCATCTCCGGGATGGCCTATTACAGGCAGACCAATGGTTTTGATGGTATTGTCGAAAGGGATAGACAAACAAAAAATGATAACATCAGTTCTTCTTTACCTCCTCCATTCAATTTCCCGGCAGCCTCCCAAGCCCCGGGAAAGGTGCACGATGGGAGGCAGGAATTTGGCCTGAACCTAAGAGTTGCATACAATGATTTCTATGTTGAGGGGTTATACATTAATAAAAATAAGGAACCTTTTATTGGTCCTCAATCTGCTTTGAATGACGAGTCTGATGTGGAAACCAACTATGTCTTTGTTGATGCTGGGTACAAGAAAACCTTTGATGAAAGATTTACCATAAGACCCAGGGTCTATTATGACCAATTTGATGATAATATTTTCATTGAATCCTTACCGGAGGGTGGAACTCTGGATAGAAATGGTGACGGATTCCCCGATACTCGTTATCCCGACGGGCTTATTGGTAACGGCAAGGTGATTGAGAAGATTGTCGGTACAGAGATTCCCTTTGATTATCAATTGTTTGATGGAAATATCATTACCCTGGGACTGGAATACCGTTTGATCAATCAAACCAATGTCCATTTTTTGAGCAACTTTCATCCCAGAACACTGGAGCCTCTGGGCTCTATCCAGGATTTTTCGGATACTTATCCCTTTTTGGAAGAAGCCACACGAAGGATATGGTCAGTTTATTTACAGGATACCTGGGACATTACTGATACCTTACACCTCACCCTTGGGGCAAGGCATGATCAATACAGCGATTTTGGAGGCGCTACCAGTCCACGATCAGGCTTAACATGGGCATTTATGAAGAATGCATCACTAAAACTGCTTTATGGAGAGGCCTTTCGTCCACCTAATTTTCAAGAGATGTTTACCATCAATCAGCCTGCTATTGAGGGAAACGAGGATTTAGACCCTGAAACGATTAGAACGTACGAAGTTGGATTAAGTTACCAGTTTAACAAACACGTTACCAGCAGTATTAATTATTTCTATAATGACATCGAGGACCTTATTGTCCTGCGTGCACTGCCAACCGCCCAGGGCACTTCACATTTTGAAAATTTTGGGGATGCTCATGTCCAGGGTATCGAAATGGAAACAAGGGTTGATATTGTTAAGGATAATTACGTCTTTATGAACTATACCTTTCAAAATCCAGAAGATAATCGTGGAAATGAGCTGCCATTTGTTGCACAACATAAGGGCAACTTCGGTGTGAACGTACACTATCCGAAATATATCAATACCAATCTGAGCACCTTTATTAGTGGGACTCGTTCGCGGGAAGATAATGACCCCAGGGACGACTTGCCGGCTTATGCACTGCTTAATCTCTCGATTATTGCAAAGGAATTCTTTAAGACTATGGAGATACAAGGTACGGTATTCAATATTCTTGACAAGGATTACAGTGATCCCGGCCCTATTTCCATACCAGACGATCTCCCTAGACCTGGACGGACATTTTTTGTTGGATTAAGTTACCAGTTTTAACACACACGAAAAATCCCCTTTCAATTCTTTACTGAACGTTCTGTATATCCCCCGCTTAACTCTCACATACCTCTGCTATATTCCTCTTTACAGTTTCAACAATTGCGTGATAGTAATATTTGTAAGATAGTACAGTCTCGTCCATTTTATCACCCGATGAATTGTTTCTTGTAATTCTGGAGGCTTTTTCGCCTATTTTGATGTATTTGTCTATACTTCTATTTCCTCAGTATTTTCAAGGGATTGGAGGTAAATCATCGTAGCTTTAAGTAGCAGAGTTTTGATGTGTTTTTGCGATTAGGTACGGTCAAAAGTACGGCTAATTTTTTGTTGTTTCCAATAGAGAGGGAGAGGTAACCAATGAGAAAACTGAATAAAAAACAAGAGATATATAAGGCGTTGCGAGAGTCGGGTAAAGATGTGAAGACTGCTTTTGATTTAGCAGGGTATAAAGCAAAGCCGGACAGTTCATCGGCATATCAGCTGGAAAAAAGAATTAGGAGCCGTAACTTGGTTGACCCCAAGATGTTAGAACTTGGTGGAGAGGTAGCATACCTAACTTTAAAGATTGCAAAGAAAACACTCAAGGACAAAGGCAAACAAGACTTAACGGCAAAGGAAGAAATTTGTCTTAAGAAGTCTCATGACATATACTTAGAACAACAAAAGAGAGAAACACCAGTCATTAATCGCAACATTAATCTGAACGTCGGCGCAAGCAATATGCAAGAGCTAGTCGATCTGAGCGCATACCGAGACTTGGGAAGTGGGGAAGATTCTACAGAGGAAGTCATAAGTGCTGAATTTACGGAGCAAAAACCAGAGGAAAATCAATCCTCTTAGGTGTAAAAATTCAGGGTTTGTTATCTGTCTAAAGTGGGGAGAGTTTGTAAGAGTCAGCATAATTGATACTTAGGATAGTACGTCCGATAATATCAATTATGTTGTAATGTGGTTTTAAGTGTGGAATTACAAATCACTTAGCGTATTTCTTGCATGTTGAATGGGGGGAGTGTTTTCCGGAAGTATAGGAAACCTTCCCCACTACCACCGATTCACAGGGGGCAGGGCAAGACCCCCACCCCCTATATGTGCCTCCGGGCTTCGGGGATAAATCAGACCTGTTTCTAGGTCGCTACAAATTTTTTTGAAACCACCCCCAACAGCGCACAGTGTGCTATATATTGATTTGCTAATCTGTAATGATTGTTATTTAGCAATAATTACAACTAGTAGAACTGCCATAATGGCAGCCTAATCTGTAATGATTACAGTTTAGATTTGAATTTGGGCGTGTTGTAAGCATATGTATTATATAGCACATACAACTTATTTTATTTTTTTTGTTTAAATCTCTGTAAAAAGTGTGATAAAAGTTCTATAAGTATAGAGATTCCTATTCTACTAGCGCATAACCTGCTAGTAGCTCACAACTAAATACACAATAGATGTGTGTCCTCACACACCATAACTGCTCTTGCAATAATGCTTAACAATCACACATGTAAGCATATATAAGCCACGCTGTCAAACGATAATAACAACTAATATAATATGTTAAATATAGCACAAGCGCAATATATAACATATCAAACTTAATATACTGTGTATTACATACTATATATAGCATATAGTAACTAATATCTATAATTTATAGAGCGCAATACATAACATATCAATAGTTGCCCCCTGATGGGGGTCTATCTATAGATAGTCATATAGATGTCTATTTTTCACAATTAACTAAATTTTTTTATTTTGTCTGCATACAAACGAATTGTATACATGATATTATAATTTGTGGTGGGGGAGTATTTGTATAGATGTACGTAGCAATATTTATACCAATCATTAAATATATTTTATTTTTTACTCCGAAAATTCGGAAAACATACGTTTAATATATATAGAGGGATTAGTATTCTGGTGGGTGTTGACCCATCAAAATTTTTTACTTATATAGGTAGCGTTGTACTTTTATCGTTAGTGATAAACTTTTTTCATAGGAGGTAACTGGTATGTCAGACACTTATCTGAAATCTTTTATATCGGATAAATTGAGTAAACACATAGAACCGCAACGACTGGGGACACCGAGGGGAAACAAGATTGGCTTCCCGAAAGTCAAATATCATACAGCCCTTTTAGTTGGCTTAACAAGGGCGAAACAGAAGGACATAGCCGTTCACTTGGGGGTTGGTTACGGTCTTGTCAGAAAGTGGAAATCGGAATATGACTTCAAGAGGGTGGTTGAGAGTCTCCAGGAGGAATTTGCAGATGCCATTATACGGGTAACTTGGATTCTTTTTGACGATTACTCTTGTTTTTCAGATGCAGGCAACTACAGTCACGGATTGCGAGAGGCGATTAAGGTGGAATTTAATAAGACTCTACAACAGGTAATTGATAGCCGTAACTTCAGCCAGATGCGTTCCCTTTGGAAGTCTGGCTATACCCTTGATTACTACTGGCATTTATCGGATGGCGTTAGTCCAGATGAAGCCAGGCGATATGCAAACCAATTGTGGAGCTTTTCACCTGAATTAAAAGCCAGGGCGACTGCCATTCTCTTAGGAGAGGTTAAAACAGTGCTTTCGCTAAAAGAGCACAACCTCACCCTCGATGAGATGCGCACGGTAGAAGCATTGGATTTACTTGAAAAGGATGCGTTGCAGGGGGCTGTGAGTATGACTTAACTCATTGTTTTGTCATAACTTATGCAAATAAAACAGGCCGTATATCCTGGCAGGGGTACACGGCCATTTTGTCTAACACTAGGAGACTACATGATAACAAAGAGCGTATTAGAACGCAACACAAAAAAAACACCCGCAACAATTACTTGTAAGAGATGCGGGGTTATTCACGAGACGTCAAAACTTCATATCAAAGTCATACCACTGAAAGACGGCGCATCCCATTATAAGACTATCTGTTCAGCGTGCAAGGCGCCCATCAAATTCCTTCGGCATGAGGAACCAACATTCTGGTTCGGGAAATACAAAGGTCGTCTCGTCAGAGACATATTGCAGAGTGATCCCCGATACGTCAGGTGGGTGCTTTCCCAAAGCATCGGGTCGAAGTCATTCAGGAACTCTGTTCGGGCGCTCTTGTCAGGTGGGCAATTAGCCTCTCAGAAAAGGATATAAATCGCTAGGTTTTGGAACATTAGACCAGAAAAGAAAAGGTGCTTTAATGCAAAACACAAAGGTAAGTTATTATAGAAACGTGCAAGATGTTGCTGGGCAACTAGTTACGCTTGCAAGGATTTTAGAGGGGGTTAGAACAGGGAACGGAGGAAAGTGGATTCCTGCGATTGAGAAGCTGCGAAACACGCAAGACGAGTCGGAGCGAAAAAGGTGCAAGAGTGAACTCCCCTGCTTTACAGCTTCAGGATTCTTCACAAAGAGGTCTGTCGATGGGTTGGTTGCGCATAGCGGTTTTATCCTCTTGGACATTGATGGTAAAGATAATCCTGCATTGTCTGAACAGGGAGACAGGATACGGCAAAGGCTGGTCGGGGATAAACATACTGCCTTCCTGTTCACTTCATGCAGAGGCAAAGGGCTTGCAGTGGGTGTGAAGATCGACAAAGGTCGTCATGCAGAAAGCTTTCAGGCATTGGAGCGATATTACAAGGAAGTCTACGGACTGGTTGTGGACTCAGGATGCAAGGATGTTTCCCGGCTGAGGTTTGTTTCGCATGACCCGCAAATATATATGAATGAGAACTCAGAGGCATTTATTGTTCCGGAGACTATACCAGAGCAAGCACAGCCTTCCTGCATTTCTGATGCAAGTGACGATGACCATCGAATCATGCAAGCAATCATCGCTAGCGGTAAACCTTTGCCTGGCATTGACGATTACAGCAGTTGGCTGGACGTAGGATTCGCCATAGCTAATACCTTTGGTGAGGCTGGACGTGAATACTTTCATGAGTTGAGTAGGGCTTCGTCAAAATACGATGAATCAGACTGTGACGTGAAATACAATAACTGCATTCGGACGAATAAAGGCGCATTTAGCTTTGCAACGATTGTTCACCGGGCAAAAGAAGCGGGGATTGATTTGTCTCCAAAGACAATACAAGGGATGCTTGAGAATGTAAACACACAAACACCTTTTGACGAAATAAAGGAAATTCTAAAACAGATTGCGAGAGTTGGATTTGAGTCTGAGCGGTTAAGGTATATCCAAGACCTTTCTAAAAGAACAGGGATAGCTAAAGGGGCTTTAAAAGGGGATATGAAAAGCCTTTCGGCAAAAGTGGGAGTCAATGAAACGGCTTCTGAGAATATTGTTGTGGTGCATCCAAGCTATGAAGTTAATGACGATTTCATGAGTTTGGGGTTTCGGGAAACTGTCATTGAGGGTAATACTCCGAAGGACAGGAATATGTTTATTTTGTTTACAGGGAGTGGATACGATTTGTGTGAGGATGCTATATTCTATCGTCAAGACGGATGCAAGGTAATATTTGACGTTAGAGGGAGAATGCTTGAACCCGTAAACGACAACTGGTGCAAATCAGACGTTCTTGCATTCATAAAAAAGCAAGAAACACCGAGGGGGATATACCTTAAAGTAAAGCAAGTCCTCAAGAGTTATACTGAGTTTCAAGAGGAATCGCATTATGGGTTATTGTCGGCGTGGATTATAGCTACTTACTTTCATAGGTGTTTTCATGCTATGCCGTTTTTGTTCGTCTATGGAAAGAAGGGCTGCGGGAAGTCGAGGACTTTGGTTTTAGTAGAGAGGCTTTCTTTTAATGCAATCAAAACTAAAGGGATTACTGTGGCAAGTTTAGGCGATACCGTTGACGGCGTCCGCGGGACATTGTTAATCGATCAAGCTGAATCACTTAGTGACCCAAAGAACCTGGAAATAAACGGTTTGATTGCAGACTCCTATACCGTTGATGGTGGTAAACGGCGTGTAGTCCAAATCGTAAACGGCGTAAGGCGTGTCCTAGAGTTCGAGACATATTCGCCAAAGGCATTCGCATCTATAAAAGAGATTGACACCGACATAAAAGACAGATGTATCATGCTAACAATGGTAAGGGCTTCAAGGGAATACCCTGAACCCGATGCACATTTACCTATATGGAAAACCCTCAGAGGCGAGTTATACAAGTTACTTCTTACCAGATGGAAAGACGTCAGGGAAATATATCAAACCACCGGCGAAGGTGTCAGTCATAGAGTCCGTGAGTTATGGAGACCTATTGAAACAATACTGAAGCTTGAAGAAGTGCCTCAGAAAGAAATGCAGGATATTAAGCAGGCGTTTCTCGATTCGATGCAAGAGACTCAAACCAATCTTTCTGACTACGAGTTAGAGTTGATTGATACCTTGTTGGAGATGATATCAGAGTCAGGCAAGCACATTTTTACGTCTGACGAGATTGCGGCGAGGCTGTGCCGCGATGAGGGTATGAGTATAAAAGCGAAGCAGATATGGACAGGCAAAACATTGGGATTGCTTAAGCTATATACCCAAAAGTTACCACGATCAAACAATAAGACGCCATATCTTTTTGACATCAACCATGTAAAAAATACAAAAAATAAATATATGGCGCAAACCAGTGGTTTCTATGGCTCTATAGCAGGAGGCCAGCAAAATCAAGGGAATCCAGGCTGCCATAGGGAAAATCCCCTATCGCAGCCTATGGCAGTATCGCAGACAATAACACCTTCGGAGCTAATACCATATGCCATACCCTGCCATAGGGATGCCATAGGGCAAAAATCCTATGGCATGTCAGAAGTGCCTACAGGTGCAGTAGTTACAGAAGCCATGCCATACATGCCATTGAAAATACATACTTCTGAAGAAAAAAATTCTGAACCCATAAAAAGTGTTGAAAAATTAAACACTGAGACAGAATCAATCCCGGAGTTAGAATTCATAGAGGAGGTTGCCAGTGTATAAGGTTATTCAAGACCTCAAGGTCAAAGTGCAGGGGGTTGTCAAAATATTTCATGCAGGAAGCATTGTGAAGTTACCCGAAAAGGCGGCACAAATGTTTGTCCAGCAAGGGAAGCTTGAGCCGATGCCAGAGGAACCACAAACAGTAGGTTATGAGTTATCTGAGCGTATGGCAATCATGGGTGAAAACTGTGAACCAGACCGGGTTAAACCGTATGTCGCTGATTCGGGGGTTTTGGTTATCCCCTTCAACAGCGATAGGAGATACCACTACTGGAAAAATGGTGGGCAATCGGTATGTGATACCCTAAAAGAGCTTGGCAGATGTGATTTGATTCATAAATACAGAAGGGATTTTCCTAACTAAGAGGGGGTGCAATAGTCATAAACTAGCTTAAACAAAAGAGTTAGCATATGGTTGGCGGGAATATCGGAGAAACGATTATCTTAAAGGAAGGGGGAGAAAGATGGGAGATGCGAACGAGTTGGGCGCAGGGATGCGGGTGGTAGCTATGGACGATTTAATTCGGAAGGGCAAGGCATTGCTTGAACGCAGATGGAAGCCGGAATACATTTGGCACGAGGCCACTTTTTCTTTAGATGGTGGTAAGGCTGATAAGGTTCGGGTATTTGTTTTAGACGGTGATCAGGCAAAGGGTTTTGTGATTGCTAATTATGGTCGAGCAATCGTGGATGTTTACAATAGTCGTGGTGACAAAGTTCGTGTGTTTAGGAGATAGGAAGGCGGGGAGTATGGAGAATAGTAAATCATTATTGGTAGGAAAGTATTTTCACATATTCGAGGATGACAAGCTGTGTCGACAAGGGCAAATCATTTCCCAGGAGTCAGACGATCGATACCTTATAGAGTTCTTTGATTGGTCTGACGGCAGTACAGACGAAATGAGGTTGGTCGGAATCGGGGATATGTCGGAGTGGTCTTTCTATTCAGATAGCGAGACTATGAGGTATCGTCAAGAGAAATGGAGTAAAGAGCAATGGGGATAAAGAAGTCAGATATGACGATCTTAGTGGATACCAGAGAGAAAAAACCTCTGACATTTCACCATGCAAGGACAAAGGAAGCTAGCCTTCAGACAGGCGATTACAGCCTGGAACACTTTGCGGACAGGATAACGATTGAGCGCAAATCCCTTCCTGACCTCCTGGGATCATTGAGTGGTGAACGGAAGCGGTTCATGGCAGAGGTGCAAAGGATGCGAGCCTACGAGTATGCAGCTATTATTATTGAGTCGTCACTTGCAGACATCTACAGGGGAGCTTGGAGGAATGATATATCGGTAGCATCGGTTGTCGGGTCACTGCAAGCACTGAGTGCAAAGTATGGTGTGCATGTTCTTTTTGCATGTGATAGGGAGATTACGGCTTTGACAGTAGAAGGCCTTCTGTATCAATTTTTACAAAAGCAGCGGGATTATTGGGAGCGCATCAAGGCTTACTTAAGCTAAGCAAATTAAAAAAGGATACTATAGCATTATATATCATTAGACCGTAGGAGGTAAAGACGTGAGTGACAAGTTAAAATTGGTGGACGAGTTAGGCGGCAGATTGTTGGATATGGATAAGGCAGCAGAGTTCTTAGGAATCAAAAAATCAAGCCTCTATGCAATGGTCATGAGGAAGACGATCCCACATATCAAGATTGGGAGACTCACTCGTTTTTCGACGGAGATGTTGCGGGATTATGTCCAGGAGCATACCGTTGGAGCGCAAACACCTTATAGCGTTGAAAGTATTTAAGGGGGTATGAATGCAAGTCAAGAGTTGTGTTAATAGAATGGGTGGCAAGAGATACCTGGCTGGTTGGCTATCCAAGATAATACCGGAGCATGTTTGCTATATTGAACCCTTTTGTGGTGCAGGGCATCTACTCTTTAACAAGCCACCAAGTAGGGTTGAGGCTATAAACGATATTGATAACCACTTGGTAGGCTTCTTTAAGGTTATTCGGAATGCAGAGACAAGGGAGCGTCTTATCGACATACTTGACCATATGCCATATTCCAGGAGCCTTTGGCGGGAGATAAGAACAGGCTGGAAGGAAGGGCATTTGCCTGAAGATGAGACCGAAAAAGCATCGTGGTGGTTTTATCTTAATCGAACGTGCTTTGGTGGCGATCAGTTAAGGGGTGGGTTTGCTATGCCTTCTACCACTGGAAGGAATCCAGTAATAAGCTTTAGGAATACAATTGAAACCTTCGGCATGGTTGCGGAACGTCTTAGAAATGTTTGTATCGAGTCCTTAGACTATGCAGAATGTATCAAGCGGTATGATTCAGAGACCACCTTGTTTTATTGCGATCCTCCCTATTTGAATGCAGAACACTACTACGGCAAGGATTCCTTTAGCCAGGAAGACCACCGTACCCTTGCAAACCTCTTGAGCGGGGTAAAAGCCAAAGTGATGGTCTCACACTACCAGAATGGCTTATACGATGAATTGTATAAGGGCTGGCATCGGTATGAGTATTCAAGCTTCAAGAGTAGCTACAAATCAACAGGTGAATCGAAGCCAAAGACAGTCGAATGTCTTTGGACGAATTTCGAACCCATAAGAACGCTAAACTTTTCGGAGGCAAACTAATGAGGTTGTTCCCATATACGGATTTCATTATCTGGTCAATAGGCTTCGAGGCAATTAGGGCAGTATGCTGGATGATGCGGACATCAGCGCAATGGTAGCATCAATGAGTATGCTTTTTCTTTCGTTCCTGGAAATAATAAATGCCAAAGCCGATAAGCGTTATTACGATTGCCAGTATGAAGAGTAAGCTAAGTGAATCCATAGCGTTATTCCTTTCTAAGTTTGTAAGCTACAACAAAAAAGATTATCGATGCACAGACACCAAAGAGTATATGAAACCAGAGAAGTCCTTTTGGTGAAATTATACCACCAATAATAAGACCTGTGTAAGTAAGCTTTGCTAAGTCGTACAGAAATTTAACAACATCTTCTCTTTGTTTCTCATTCATACGCGAAAATATTATACCACAGACGAGCAAAAAGAAACAGTGAAAACAAAAAAAGTACTTGACAACGATTCCGAAGGTACGATACCGTACGTGCCGTTGAAAGTAGCGGTGACAGACGCCTACAGGTATATGCCTGAGAAATCGGGCACACGGGAGGCAACAGTTAGCATGCTGTCACATGTTAATTTGTTGCCTTCTTTGTTTAGAAAGGGGTGTTGTGTGGTGAGAGATGGAGTAGACGAGGTAAGGGCAAGGATTGGATGTCTTAGGGAGCTTATCCTTCTCTTGTTAAGGATTGACCAATACTCGGATGGTTGTGAATGGCTTCTTACTGACGCACTACGGAAGGTTAATGAGATCGGCGACATTATCGACGACAAGGAGTTTGTGAATAGTGATCAGGTCCCAAGATTCGCTACGGCGCCAAGAAGGGATGGTGCTGTATGCTAGAGGCAAGTAATGCGGTAAAGTGTAGTGTGTGCTATGGAGATTTGGATTATTCGGTATTGGCTGATGCGATTCTTGTGCGTAAATGTAAGAATAGGTGTGGTGGTAGTATCATTATAACCCGAACCGCAATGGAAGACGCAATAAAAGACATGAATGTTTCTGAAGTAGCAGAGAAAGTAGCTAGCATAATGGCATCCGAAGGCGCAACACAATAAAGATTCTTTAAGAGGCGTTGGACGGAACGCAAAATAATATTTGCTTGGGGAGACTCAGGCAATCAAAGGCAACGGCATCCTGTACCGTCCTACAGGGTGTTTGTTGCCTTTGTTATTTCTGAAAGGACGGCGGAAATGGCGGTAAGGTGGAAAAAGTATTATCCGGATAAGTGTAAAATCCAGGATGCCGGGGGTAAAGAAATTTCCTGTGACGGCAAGCGTGGAGATTATTGCCCAACAGATTTACCCGCAAAGAAAAACGGAGATACTCCGAAGTGCGGGCGGTGGTTAATAGAACTGTTTGATGACAGAAAACGGTGGGTGTCAGTTAGCTTTCGGGACATTAGAAGTCGGAAAGATGCCATGAAAAGGCTGATGCTGCTTATCGGTGATAGGGAGAGGGGCAAATTGCAATTACCAAGAAAGAAACAGATTCCCAGTCTAAAGGTATATTCCAAAACATACCTGGAGTTATACAAAGAGGCAAAGGGCAACACACTGGCAATGAAGCAAAGGGCAGTAAATGCTTTGGTGAAATTCTTAGGGGATTACCCACTGGATAAGATTACACCGTTTATTATCGAGAAATACAGGATTAACCGCAAAGAAAGGGGCGGCGTTAAAGACAGTAGTATCAATGTGGATATTGCTATTTTAGGACATGTTTTCAATACTGCCATAAGCGCTGGCATTGTTGATCAGAACCCATGCCAGGGTATTAAACGGTTGAAGGTGACACAGACTAAAGACCGGGTGTTAACTTCCGGGGAAATAGCCTTATTGCTTGACAAACTGCAAGGTAAAGATCGTCTCATGGTGCTGGTGGGACTCCTTACCGGGTTACGCCTGGGCGGGGTATTAAGCTTGTCATGGCAGGATATAGACTTTGGCAAAGGGTTGATAACTTCCAGTCATAAGACCGGCAAACTTGTGTCAATACCCATGTCGGAATATCTGTCAGGGGAGTTGTTGCAATGGAAGGAAAACAATTCGGATAATGACAAGGTATTTGAGTGCAGGACGTTAACCCATGCTGTTACCGCTGAACATAGTGACCATTTCAGTAAGCTGTTTAAAAGCTTAGGCATTCAAGGCTTCACCTTCCATAACCTAAGACACACCTTTGCCAGTCTACTTCAAGGCGAACTTGGTATTGGTGCAGTAGTAGTGCAAGGAATGACGGGACATTCAAGCTTGTCGATGTTGCAGAAGTATTCACATACAGGCCTAAGCAACAAGCAACAGGCTATCCAGGCATTGACAGACCATGTCTTGGCTATAGCACAATGAAAAAGGTACGGTCAGGAGTACGGCAATTGGTTTTTACTGTGTTACTCAATACCCTTGTATTGCCAGTATATTTAAGGGTTGCAAGGCGTATATGGGCAAAATGGATGAATTGTTTCTTGTAATTTCAAGGAGAGGGTTGTATTATAAAATCTTTATTTTTTGTCGTGGTTATCAAAGATAATAAGTGTGAAATCGATAAAATCCAATGAGGACCTGGTGTGGAAAAGACAGAGACAGACGAAGTAACAAGTGAAATTGAAAATATCCGGATGTCATTAGGTGCACATCTGGAAGAGTTGCGGCGGCGGGTTGTCTATTCCATTATCGCCATTGTTCTTTGTTTCATCTTGTGCTGGTTTTTCAAGGTACAGATACTGGATATGGCGAAAAGACCCCATAAGTTTGCCATGGAAAAGGTCGGTTTGTCAACTGAGTTGCAGGTACTGAGTTACCAGGAGGGTTTCTATGCCTACATGAAACTGTGTTTTATAACATCAGTTTTCCTGGCCTATCCTTTTGTTATTTACCAGATATGGAAATTTGTGAGCGTAGGACTCTATAAAAAAGAGCAGAGGTATGTGCTTTTATTTCTCCCTGTCTCGTATGTGGCATTTGTGGTTGGGGGGCTCTTCGGGTATTTTTTGCTCATCCCTTTTGGTCTGCAATTCCTGATCGGTATCCTTGGTCCGGGTATTCAACCCATCATCACCATGAAGGATTACGTCTCATTTGTTTTCCTGCTGACCGTGGCGTTGGGATTGGTATTCCAGTTACCGCTCGTTATGCTGCTCCTTTCC
The DNA here is from genome assembly GCA_021646415.1 of Candidatus Brocadia sp. Lineage (NCBI taxonomy): Bacteria > Pseudomonadati > Planctomycetota > Candidatus Brocadiia > Candidatus Brocadiales > Candidatus Brocadiaceae > Candidatus Brocadia > Candidatus Brocadia sp. The sequence goes on along the minus strand of SOEU01000003.1, from coordinate 106,164 downwards.
AAGATCGGATTTATTACGCCGGATAAGTTTATAAAGTGGCGAAAGTATGCCATTCTGGTAATATTTATTATTGCCGCCATTGTCACGCCGCCAGACCCTTTTACCCAAAGTATGACCGCTGTTCCCATGATCGTTCTCTATGAATTGGGAATACTTATTGCCAGACCCACACGGAAGGGATTTATCTATTTAGGTTCGATTGTTGGGTGTGGATTGTTACTCGTAGTTGTAGTATTTTTTTATTTGACGCATAAGGGCGGAGAAATCAATCTGGTACAAACGCATGGCGAAATTCAATTTCTGTATCCGGAAAGTAAGGAATGGAATAAAGTATCAAACCATACCATTTTCCGGAGTGGTATTACCCTAAAAACCGGCAGCGAAGGAAGGACTGCCTTATCCACAAAGAAAGGTATCGATCTGGGTATGGACTCAAATACCGAAGTGCATTTTATCGATCCGTTGAAGATACAGCTGAAATCCGGTCAGGTCCTCATCTCTGTAAAGGAATCAGAAGTGCCATTAGAAATTGACACCCCGAATGGACGGATTAGAACAAATAAAGGTACTTTGAATATCCAGGCAAGGGATTTTGTTACCATCGTGACGGCTGTAAAGGGTGATGCTACATTATTATTAGAGGGCGAAGAGAAAAAGTTGTTGGAAGGACGACAACACAAGATGACTATAGGTGGAGAACCCGTTGACATCGGGGCTATCATCAATTGGTCCGAAGGTGTATTGATCGAATCGAAAGAAATGAAGTAGTGTCTGTCAGCTTTAAAGATTTACGATAATGAGGCAGATAAATACCTCTCTACCCTTGTCACTCATAACAGAAGATACCTTCGAACAGGCTCTGCATAGTATTGATGAATCGCAGGAAATCGACCTTCAGGAAGTAACCTTTATAGATCCCTACGGTATGGTTGGCCTTCTCGAGTTGGGAGAACTTCTCAAAAGAGATAGTATTCAAAAAATCTTGCGTCTTCCAAAATCAGAAGAAGTCATCAAATACCTTGAACGGATGGATTTCTTCAGATTTGCTGGTGATTATTTCACGCTTAAGCCGTCTAAACCGCAGATATCAGAAAAATACCTGAGAAGTTCTTACACTGATGTCCTCCTTGAAATCACACCCATAAAAAAGTCAGACGACATTCATTTCATCGTTGGGAAGGTGAAAGACCGAGCTCATGCAATCCTTGCCAGACATCTCCACTATGATGAAAGGGCAATAAATGGCTTCATCGTTGCTCTTTCTGAGGTGTGTCAGAATATCATTGAGCATAGTGAAAATAAAGGGTTTGTGGGTATCCAGAAGTATCATTTCCAGAATATCAATAAGAATGTGGTAAAAATTGCCGTTATGGACCTTGGGGTAGGCTTTCGGATGTCCCTGTCTGAGAGGTTTTCATTAAAAGATGACCTTGGTGCCATTGGAAAGGCCTTGCTTCATGGCGCATCACGACACGCAGAAAAAGGAAGAGGTCACGGCCTTGCCGCTGTAAGGCGTTTTATCAACCAGTGGGACGGCAAACTCTCCATCCGCTCAGGAACTGCAAGACTCTCCATAATTCCTCAATGGGCATGGGGGAAAGAGAAAGAACTCAATCTCACGCATTTCCCCGGTGCCCAGATCAGCATCCTCCTGCCGGAAATGTAACTGATGGTTGACTTTTCGATAAGTAAAACTATAATTCAGGTAATACTAACTACAGAGATAAGATTATGGCAACGATAACGAAAAAGGGACACATAACAATACCCAAACCATTCAGATAAAATCACTCTAAATTATGATTTGCAAAAAATTGGGAATGCACCCAAGTCAACAGCAGATTTTTCTGCTCAAGAAGCTGTTCATATACATTTTCTCATTGATAGTGTTGATTATAGTGTTATCCTCGTCACTTTATGCTCAACACATTGCGCGCCGATTGGGACATCCCACCACACGTTTTGCCGACCCAATCCACACCCCGGAGGACCTGCGTGACCGGTTTTCCTCGGAAGAGCTCAAGGCCGATGTTGCCGTTATTGTAAACCTATGTGACGGCTGGCAGGGTGACATTGAGGATTTTTACCGTGCTGCAGCAACCGCGCCGATTACGCCGTTGCAGATACCCATCGGTGCCCGTTTGCCTGCTATGTCTGCCCGCAAGAACGGCAAATTAATTCTGCACCGTGACGTACTATGGATGGGCAATGAGCCAATCGACGCATATGAATTCTCTTTTTATTCAAAAGGCCGTCTTTACCGTTGTGTAACGCCTAAGCTCTGTTGCAATTTCTGGGTCGAAGACCTTGGCCCGGACCCGCGCGCTCCAGTCCTGACAATCGAGTGCAACGCACCGGACGCTGTTTCTGTTAGCCGTCCGGTAAAAGTTTGTCTGACGGTAAAGAATATCGGTGATGCACCGGACGAGTTAGTCACCGTTAAGCTGCCGGTTCCCACTGGTGCGATATTTGTCAGATCAACCGGCGAAACCAACGCAGCCGCGCGCCGCGTGGTCTGGCGCATCTCAAACCTTCCCCCCGGGTCGAGCAAACAACTCTGCGCAAACTTCAATGTGCAGCAATCCGGTTCCCTGACGTTTGAATCCTCCGCGCGTGGCGTTGTCGCCCAGCCGGTGGAAACATGGTGCAACACCCGCGTCTCCGGCATACCGGCGGTTCTTTTTGAAGTTATTGACCTTGAGGACCCCATTGAAGTCGGCCAGCAAGACACCTACGAACTTCGCGTGATTAATCAGGGTTCGACCACGCTCACCAACGTAAAAATCGTTTGCACACTCGAACCCAGCCAGCAATTCGTATCGTGCGGCGGCGCTACGAATGGCCAGGCGAACGGAAATACCATTACGACTGATCCACTGGCCACGCTATCCCCGAAGGACACAGCCAAATGGCAAATTGTTGTCAAATCCATTGCATCCGGCGATGTGCGCTTTTCTGCTGAACTTGGGAGCGATCAATTCCAGCGCCCCATAAAAGAAACCGAGGCAACCCGGCAATACTAAACTGCTACCGGTTTGCAGGGAGGATACGGATAAATAATTTGCGTTCATTGAGAAAAAACGAAACACACATGTTGTCCAATCTGCACAAGGGGAGATGAAAATGCCATTCCTGATTTCACAAGAACCCAGAGGATAAAAGGACTGATTCCGTGGAATAACAAAGCAGTGTTGTAATGAGAAGACTCAAACTATCGAAATGCCTTGCTCTCGATGGTCATTTCGGCTATAAGGGGATAGATGTTGACCCAAAAGCGTGTTTTTTGCCCGGCTAAATCTCGCAATGCTGCTTGCCCCACCGATCCTTGATTTTGTTTCGATAAACGGCATTTCCAGATTAAAACCATTGCCTGTTTATTGTGCCGATACTTTGCGGTTAATGGCTTTAAAAGGAAAAGACACTCCACAGTTTTATGACGGATTGAATATATCTTTGGAATGCCAATTCGATTTTGTTGTAGGCAACCCGCCTTATTACAAAATAAGGAAACTCGATCAAGGCATAAAAAATGCTTTTGCAGAATCTATTTACGGACATCCCAATGCCTATGGCCCTTTCATTCATGCAGGAATTGAGATGTTGAAGGCAAATGGGAGATTAGGTTTCATAATTCCCCGTTCCATGCTTTCAGGACTTTACTTTAAAAATCTTAGGGAATTCATAGAAAGAAACACATCAATTAAGGAAGTGGTTTACATCTCCGATCGGAAAAAAGTATTTGATAATGTATTGCATGGCACAATGATTCTATCACTGAAACGAGATAAGCAGAGTAGAGAAAAAGTTATGATCTCTTTCATCAAATCACTGAAAGATATGGAAAATCGTCATGCAGAAATTAGTGTCGATAGAGACAGAGTAATCCAGCGGCTTAATGGCACAACCGTATGGTTTGTTGCCAACACTTCAGAGACATATGTCATCATCGACCGAATAATTAAGGAACATCCACTGTTGTCAGGTCATGAAATTAACTGCCGTGCAAAAACAGGACAAATTGTCTGGAACAGAGTTAAGCCATTACTGGCAACAACAGAAAAGTCTGGTACTTTACCATTGGTATGGGCAACAGATGTCGGAAAGTTCAGCTTCTCTTTTAACAGAATGGGAATGGCAAGACCTTGTTTTTTGAAACTCAATTCAAAAACAGAATGCCTTGTTGTTAAAGGCCCATGTATTCTTGTTCAACATGTCACTGCGGACGAGCAGCCTTCACGCATTGTAGCCTGTATACCTGAGGAATTTTGCAAAATAGAGCGCAATGGATATTTTGTTGAAAACCATTTGAATGTTATTCAACTCGTAATAAAAAATTCTGAAACAGACATTTACTTTATTCTCGGTATTCTAAACTCAGAGGTTGTTGAGTTCTTTTTTCGTGCCATGAATGGCAATACTCAGGTTTCGGCGACAGAGTTAAATCTTCTTCCTATGCCAACGGGTAAATATAATTATAAAATTGCAGATATTGCAAAAGAAATTCAAACAACAGAAGAAGCAAAGAGAGAAAAACTGCTTAAAGAATTGAATGTTTTAGTGGCTAAAGCTTATGACTTAAATACGAATGAACGCAGCTTTATAAAGAGACACCTCAACGAAAGGGAATATGACAATTCAGGAAATTAAAACTATTCTTGAAAAATTAAATTTTCCCCAACGATTCGTTTCTGAGCAAACAGTTGTATGTATAATGGCGTTGACTGATAAAACTGAAAGAAAGGAATTGTTACCGGATCATAAAAGCTTGAGCGAAGGAGCCAGAATCCATGACATTCTGAATTTTGCTAGAGAGGAATTGGGAAAACAAGTTGCGGAAAATACACGAGAAGCATACAGAAAGACCTCTCTTGCGCCTCTCATGAATTATGGCTTAGTGGTTAGACATCAACTCAGTACTAATGACCCAAATACATACCATAGACTTCATCCGGATTTTGAATCTTTATTTTCAGAGAAGAATACTAAAAAACAACAAAAGCTTATTTCCGAGTTACGAATTAAATCAACAAAATTAAGAGAGAGGCCTAAACGCATAATATCTCAACTTAGTGATGTTAATGTACAAATAAACAGCGAGAATATCTTTTCTCTTAGTCCTGGCACGCATAATATTCTTGAAAAGGCTATTATTGAAGTATTTGGCCATGCTTTTTTAATTAAACCACAAGTAGTATATCTTGGAGATACAGCACCAAGAAAAGGTTATCAAAATCGTGTATTAATGAGACGTTTGAATCTTCCCATTGATACTGCTGAATCATTGCCAGACGTTATTCTTTTTCTGAACATGAAAAATATCTTGTAATTGTTGAAGCAGTAACAAGCAGTGGTCCTATAAATCCCATACGCCTTGAGCAATTACAGAAGTTTACGAAAGGACCAGATAAATTGGGCCACAAAATTAGCTACGTTACCGCTTTTCCTTCCCGTGCTATATTCAGGAGATTTGCCGAAGAGATTGCATGGGGAAGCAGTGTGCGGATTGAGGATGAGCCGAACAATATTGTGCATTTTAAGAGGATTAGAACGTGACTAAATATCTCTTTGAAATTGCTGAAATAATTGCACAAGGACCACGCGACAAAGAACTCATGATAAATATCGACCAAACTTATTCTGAAGTTGAGAAGGAAATAAACTTTTTATTTGAGGATAGAAGCAAAGCAATTGAGATGTTGCATATAGTGTTTCCAGATGGAAAGTATTTAAATTCAGAATTTTATAAAAAACTATCAGATATTCAACACTACCTTAAATTTAAACCAAAGGCATACCTGCTAACAGGATTTTTGTGGGTGGAGGCTTATAAGTTATTGCCTCAACCTAGCGCAAAGGAATTGCTACGACTTCTAATTGATAATAAAAGTATCAATATATTTAGTGTAATACATTCTCTTCCAGTCTTTCTGTCTGAAATAGAACTGTCTCCAGATTTTGCATCTTATTGGTTTTATTCTTTTGTAAAAAAAGTAGGAAGAGGTTTTGCAAGTAACGGGGTTTATCAAGCAGTTGAGAACTACGCTTTTAATTTTTCTGTTTCTGGATTAAAAGTATTCGAGAAGTATATTTCCGACGAATTAGACGAAAACAGGCTTCATCTTTCAGCAATAATTCTTGGCTCACTTAGAGCCGCTTCAGAAACAGATCGTGTTCAAAAAGAAACATTAGAAAAATGGGATAACAAGCTTGTAAATAACTCACATAAAGAAATGAGAATTTGTTACCACAGGTCTTGGCTAATACCATTTTTCAGAAAGTTAGTTTCTATTGAACAATTAAATACAAAGCTAACACTCATGATGGAAGGTTCTCAAGAAGAAAAAACAGAAGCTTTCAGTGTTTTGCATAAATGTCTACTTAGTAACTTAAAAGATGAAAATTTTCTAAAATATTCTCTTCAGTGGTTGAATAAAAATGTTTCTAATAGAATACCAGATCTTGCAAAGTACTATGTTACGCATTCAATATTTATGTCAAGCAGTGAAATAAAGAATAAACCTGACTATGTAAATGATGCAAATAATTTAATTGTTAAAATACAACCTGTATCACATGGCAATACTGGGATATGGGAAGATATTGAACATTATTTAGTTGATTTATTCAATGCAGATAAAGAGTCATTTTATAACATTTTAATCAAACTGTTAGCGGCAAATTTCGAAGGTTTATCTTGGCAAATCAAAAATAACAAATTTGAGTACCTTTTATCTAAGATAAAAGAATCTGATATAGGTAGTTTCATAACCGATTTGATGATTTCTTTTGATAATAAAAAAAAGGTTGTTTGGCTTTCTCCTTTTTCAAAAAATTAAAATATCCTCTTTTGATGAAAACACTTTAAAAAAAGCACAAGTAATACAGTTGCATTTGCTCCTTCTAGAATCTATTCGAAATCTCTTTTCGGGCGAAGATATATCCAGATTTATTATTATGCTAGAGCCTTATTTACAGAACATCAGTGCTGAATTAAAAAACGAATTCAAAGATGAAATGATAACACAAGCAATCAATTATCCGGGGAAATGTCTTAATAATTGGAAAAAGATCAATACTCCCTCTAATCTTATTAAAGAAATCATAGAATCAGCAGAACAGTACTTTAAAAAACTAGAAAATATAAGTCAATCATCAGCAATAAGCTTTATATTCCCAGAATTAAAAAATTCTTTCGAGATAGAGCGTAGGGAATTTTCAAGAAAAGTTTCGAAAGGTGCACATGAAGAATCGATATTATCAAGTCTTTGTAAAAAAGTGGACATCATATATGGAAAACAATGGTGTGTAATGGTAAACGGTAAATTGGGCGACCCTACACCGCTGAAGCGAATATCAAAGAAATTGATTTGATTGGATGGGTACCGCCTGTTAATTGGGCAAAAAGAATTTTAAACAGGGATTATCACGGGAACTAAAAAATACTAAATTTATTCAAATGCATATTCAATAGTCCTGTTGTTCATCCAAGGGACTTTAATCTTCGGTAATGAGTTAACAAAGTCCATAATCATTGGGTTAAAAGATTTTTTACCGAATTTTACTTGAACGGTATCAGGAGCAATAGTAATTTTTGCATCACCCTCAATGAAGCTTCTATAGGTAGTCTTTGGTTTTGCTCTTTCAAATAATTTAAACTTGCCAGATAGTGCCTTATAAAGGGTATTGGCAATCAAGGTCATTGCAATATCAAAATCAACCTTTACGATTACTGGAGAAGAAAGGGCATTGAGGCTAAAGAAATCAATGTTTTCCTGGATATTGTTTTCAATGAGCCAGCGAAGGGCATAGGTTTCAATGATCTCTTTTGCGCTTGTTTCAAAATCATTCGTGATGATGAGCATGGGGAGTTCCCGGCCTGTGCCAGTAACGATAATTTGCCGAAGGTTGCCTCCATAGTCTTTCATGACAATAGGCGTTTCATGGATTTTTAAGAGCTGGTATTTACGAGAGGGAATGGTAAGTTTGATGTGTTTCCATTCCTTGTCAGTGCCGATGTCTTGAAGTACGTTCTTGCCACGCCTCTTGAGAGTTATAAACTTGATGCGAAAGTCTTTGTCGAGTACATCGAGGTTTTTATAGGTTGTCAACTTTGAATCAAATACCAGACATCCAGGGAATGTGCCGTGGCTTTTATGATAAAATGAGACAAAGTTAAGAATTTCATCAGGCGCTTCTTCCCTTGAGAGTTGGCCATTCGAGTAACAAAGATAAGTCGTGTCAAGGTCTTGGGCAAAGAAACACAGCACGCTTTTCATGGCTTTCCCACGAGTAGGTACCCAGTGATTTTCCAACTGGCTTTCTTCTCCCCAGTGAGGAATCGCGTGGAAGTCCAGATTAATGTGCCTGCCCTCGATATAGCCCTTGCCCTTGAGCACGGTATTCCATTTTTTGAGGAGTGTGACCACAAACTGATGGGGATTGCGATATGAGTACTGGGTTATAGCTGCAACTTTAGGCAGGATATTGAGTCCTGCAAAGGTACCCAGGCCGTAATCAAAGTTAAGGTCTGCCACATGAGAGAGTCTCTCTTTTCCGATAAGTTTTAAGGCAACAAAGCTCATGAGATAGTTGATCCTGGGTATCTGCCCAGAACCATAAAAACCCGTTTCGCGAAAGATAGAATCGAGTTTCATCTCTAAGATTAACGGGATAAAGAGAAAGATGCCTCCATAGGAGGTCCTTACAAGACTATGGGCAGCAAAGTCCTTTACATTGGCTATCTCTGATGGCTCCTTAGCCCTTTGCAAAGCAGCCCGTCTTTCTGCATGTGTTCTGCGAAAGAGTTTTGCAAAGCCTTCTGCCTGAAGTACCTGATGTATGGTTTTGGAAGTAATGGTAACACCTTCACGCAAGAGGACTTCTTCGATCTCATCGATAGAGTAGTTTTGTTTTCTCAACTCAATGATTCGTCCCTTGCATTTGAGGGTAGCAGGTCGTGGTTGTTTTGGCCCTTTCATAAGGGGGAGAAAAAACGGTGGTAAAGAACCGGATAGAAAATCTCTTCGTAATGCATTGATGGTATGAACAGAGCAACCGAACCTCTGAGCAACTTCTTTCGCGCCCAATTCGTCTACGAAGGAAGTCCTCAGTGCTTCGTATCGTTTTTGCATCGGATCGGATGGATGGAGAAAGAAGTCTTTTGATATAGTGCGCGCCCTCTTAATAGTATTAATTAGGTAAACTATAGCAATAATGTATATTGTTATAATTGGCTTGTCAATATAAATAACGTTGAATTTACAGGTGTTTTTTAGGATATAGATGTATTTTTATCATTTTTGCTTATTTCATATATTGATAACAATAAATACTATTGTCTCGTTGTGGGCAAAATCGTTTGCTTGCCATTATTCCTTTGAATTCAAATAGTTATACTTATTGTGGCAGTTCATAAAACGTCACGTATTTAGTATTTTTTAGTTCCCGTGATAATCCCTGTTAAATAAATTGTTGGCAAGGAGGTTTAAGTATGAGTACAAGAATAAATACCAATATTGGCGCTTTGAACGCCCTGAAGTCGTTGAATGATATTACGAATCGAATGTCCGTTGCCCAATTACGTTTGGCTACAGGTAGAAGGATTAATACCGCGGCTGATGATGCAGCTGGTTACTCTATTGCAAAAAAGTTTAATGTCCGTGCACAAGGTCTCGGCCAGGCGTTAAACAACATTGGATCAGCCAAAAACCTGTTATCAGTTGCAGAAGGCCATTTGAACAATATAGTTGACATCTTGACGCAGATGAAGACAAAGGCGACCCAGGCAGCTGATGACTCGCTTGGTACGTCGGAGCGTACGGCTATTAAAGCAGAACTTGCTGCATTGGCAACACAAGTTAGTCTTGAAGTCACACAGGCTACATGGAACTCCAAAGCAATATTCAGCGGTACCGGTTCAAGTAATGCCACTGCTGGTAATGTACTGTTCAGATTTCAGATTGGTGCGGGAAACAGTACTACCAACGATTTACTGCAGTTTAACTTGCTGAAGACCGGTAATGTCAGCTTGGAAAGTGGTAATACGGGGTTTAAGGCTACTCAGTTAAGGCTTGATGCTAGTGGAGGAACGCGTCTCAGTGGTAATACTCTTGCAGGTTCATTATTAGGTTCATCAGCATCTGCACAGGCATTGATGGGAAGGATAGATTACGCTGTTGCTGATGTATCAGAGGCACTGAGCTATATTGGGTCTGTAGTGAACCGACTTACCTATCAGGAAACAAGCCTGACTGTGGCGAAGACGAATACTGAAGCGGCAAGGAGCCGAATTGAGGATGCAGATATGGCATATGAGCAGTTAGAGGCAACGAAGTTGCAGATATTGCAACAGACGGCTAGTGCAATGCTTGCACAGGCAAATACAGGACCTCAGGCAATACTGAGTCTGTTTAAATAAATAGTGTAGCTGTCTACTATAACCAGCGACAATAATTAATAAGGAAAAAAATCCCCCTCAATCCCCCCGTTTACGGGGGGATTGAGGGGGGAAGCCGAAGGCTTGATTTAATGCTAAGAAATTTCAAAGCAACGACTGTAGAGCGACGAGGCACGTTGCTCTACAGATGAAAAGCCATAGTAGGGTGCGTCCTGCGCACCATCCATACGTTGGATTGTTTTGGTGCGCAGGACGCACCCTACCCAAGCTGTTCTCGTGGGACAGGCATCCTTGCCAGTTATCATTGCAAAAAGAAATCTTACGATGTCAAAATTCCTCATATTCGTTCGGAGTGACAAGCAAGTCGTTGGGTTTTTGTCTTTTAAAACCCAACCTAATTTAAGCCGTTCACTATAATATGAAAATTTCTGGTTGTACGAACTTATTACTATGAATTTTCCTGGCCGGGGCTGAACTGTTACAAAACGGATAATTGCATGACCCAACTTTCTGCCTGCCTTATTGTCAAAAATGAAGCAACGCTTCTATCCCGTTGTCTTGAAAGTATCCGTTCATTTGTGGATGAAATTATCGTTGTGGATACCGGCTCGAATGATGGTACCGTGGAGATTGCCCGTAACCATGGCGCACTGGTGTATCACTATGCCTGGATAGATGATTTTTCAGCAGCCCGCAATGAATCGCTGTGCCATGCCAAAGGCGATTGGATCCTTTATATTGATGCAGATGAAACCATTGATGCAGTAAATGCTGCTAAGATTCGGCAGGTAATTATACGTAAAGATATTACGGCTGTCACCGTTCGTCAGTGTATTCCCCAGCAAGCTGGCAACGTTGCCACTGCCCTTTATAGCGAATACTGTCGTCTCTTTCGTCGTCATCCTGCTATACGGTTTGAGGGTAAAATACATGAGCAGATCCTTCCTGCCATCGAGAGGCAAGGTGGCAAGGTGTTATGTACAGACATTGTGATTCATCATTGGGCATATGCTGCAAGTGAAGAAAAAAAATATCGCAGGGCAGAACGAAACCTCCGTTATTTATTAACAGAATTGGATAGGGTTCAGGATGATCCGTTTTTGTACTTTAATTTGGGGATGACTTACCGGGAGCTTGGGCAACGGGATGCGGCGATTCGTTCATTTCATTTGGCACTTGCCTGGGATGATGGCCGTATCAAGCGCGAACTTTTGGGCCAGGCACACCTGAATCTTGCCAAAATATATTTAGAATCCGGAGACGGTATAAGTTCTGAACGTCATGCTCAGATGGTTGCCGCATTTGATCCTGTAAACCCACTACCCGATTATATACGTGCGACACTTGCTGTTGGAAAAGAGCAATTTAAAAAGGCAATCTTTCATCTCGAGAAAGCATTATGTATAGCCAAAGGGAAGGCAGGTATGTTTTCAAATGTAGAATTAAACCTTGCTCAGATCTATTTGGAATTAGGTAGCTGCAGGTGTGCGGCAGGTGATTTCTTAAATGCGGAACATGACTTTGTCTGCTCTATAAATCTTGATCCTTCAGTTGCAATGCCTTTTCTTTTGCTCGGGAACTGCCGTTTCATGCGTGGGGATCTGGCAGGTGCCAGCGAGATGTTCAAACGCGCCCTGTCTCTGAATCCATTACTGGAAAATGCCCGTCAAGGTCTTGCAATGTGCCATCCGAATGAATAGCAATAAATTTATGATTCACAATTCGATCGATTCAGATCATATAGAGTGCATTTATGGTGCTATCCTATGAGCTGAAGTTCGCGTTACACAAGGAGCGATACTAATTTATTTGCAGAAAATGTTAAAATTGTTTTATAAAAACTTAAATAGTTATGGAACAAAAGGTGACCGTTGAAAGATACCTGCAACAGGGAATTGAATTTGTCAAACAAGGTATGTTGCATCATGCCCTTGCACTTTTTGAAAAGATTCTAAATGTTCATCCCGAAGATCCCCAAGTACTATTTAACATTGCTGTAGTCCTTGATCAACTAGGGCAACGGGAAAACGCATTGTCGTTGTTACATCGGAGTATGGATGCTGATCCAGCTTTCGCTAATCCACACTATTACATGGGTAGATTGTACCTGCAAGCACGACGCTATTCTGAAGCATATTGTGCATTTCGTGATGCAATTGCTCGCGATGTAGAATTCGTTCCTGCTTACGAGGGGATACGAATAGCATCATCTGCTATGGGTCAATTTGCGATGATGGACAAGGCGGACATTGTATTTTACACTGGCGGTCACCCGTTTCATGGGAGGACAATAGAAGAAAAGGGTCTGGGGGGAAGTGAGAGTGCCCTTATCTATATAGCTCGTTCTTTGGCCGCAAATGGAAAGCGGGTTCATGTTTTTTGTAATTGTGATCAACCCGGTGAATATGATGGTGTACGTTACGGCAATCTCGTCGACTTTCATATCTACCGTAAACAGTACTCGTTGCCAGTGATGATTTCGTCGCGTTCTTTACGTCCGTTCAAGGTAGCAATGCAGTCACAGGTGCGCATTCTCTGGATACACGATGCAGTTAATGTGCCTTTCCTGGAAGGCGAAGATCCAGCCCACATACCGATGGATTGCATCTTTGCAATTAGTCATTGGCAGAGGGATGAATGGTCACGTCATTTTGGTGTTCCTATCGAACGTTTCTTTATAACACGCAATGGTGTGGATTTAACCATGTTTCGACCGGCCGAAAAAAGGAGTCGCCGTCGCCTTATTTATGTTAGCCGCCCGGATCGGGGTTTGGATGTTCTGCTGGAACTGTTTCCGTACATCCGGCAGAGAGTCCCAGGTGCTGAGTTGCATATCTATTCATATCAACTGCCAGGCGATAGCATGGACGAATGCATCTGCCGGAAAACACAACAGCCCGGGGTTTACATGCATGGAAGCTTACCCAAAGCAGGCTTAGCTGCTGAGATGGCCCTCGCTCGTCTAATGGTTTATCCCTGTATCTGGCCAGAAACTTCATGCATTGCCGCCATTGAAGCACAGGCATCAGGAACACCAGTTGTTACGAGCACTCTAGCGGCTTTGTCAGAAACGGTACATGACGGAGTAAGTGGATACCTTATTCCCGGTAACCCTCATACTGCTGAATTTGGACGTCGCTTTATCGAGGTTGTAGTTACTCTTATGAACGATGATGATATGTGGCAAAGGTTAAGTCTGGGTGCTCGTTATCGCAGTGAGTTACTCCACGATTGGACTGTTATTGCTAAGGAATGGATGGCAGAGTTGAAGAGGCTGACAGACACAAAGAAACGTGGTTTATAATATTACAGATATATTAAAGTTGAGGACATGACATGTTCCTATTTGACTATGACGAATTCCCCACTATTTGTGAAGGGGAGACATGGATTGCTCTATTTGGTTTTGGGTGTTTTGTGCTAGGTTGTATTGAGCAATCAGACACCTTACAGATCTTTTAAATGTACTTAGGCTGAAATTTTACAACATTATCAATTGGCTGTTTATAATAGTTATTTAATAATTTTAACCTATCGATAGTTTCTTCGGGTGGTATTTGTCTTATTACCTTGTTTGTATTTGAATCTTTAACACGGGTAACAATGATGTGTAAATCTTTTTCTATTGAAAAAGCAACTTTTGTCCCAATATTAATGTGTGTGATAGGCGAAGATATTTTTTGGGGAGGATCATTTATCTTTGATGACGCAGATGGAACCCTATTTTTAATAGCCACATATTTGTTACTGGATAGTGTGATATGATATTTATATACGCTGACAGGATGGATATCATGAGTTTCCATACATCCACTCCTACAATTATAGACTATCAGGATTGTTTTAAATAATTTCCCGTTTATACGCTTGTATTTAAATTGTATTAATTTGGTTTTTTGAAAAATTCCTGCAATGTAGGGGAGAAGTATTTGTTTAAATCAGTATAGGCAAGTTCATCCTTTTGACAAATGCGTCACCCCTACCATGCTAAAATGTATAGATATTTTCAAAAAATTAAAATGTTATTATAAATCTAATCTGAAATATTTTGACAATTGCTGTAAACAAGGCATTGTCCTTATAGGCTACATGATTGTAAAGTTTCGGTTTGAACGCTGTTTTGTACTTGAATCCATGTTTCTCGTAATTCCTTCAGGATCTTTAAGGTAGACTCATAATTACCCCGTTTAATTTCCCGCATACAATACTCGTACAATCTGAACAAAGAATTGGCGATTTCTGCATAATCAAAGTTAAGAGAATCAATTAATTCTGCAAGTACCGCACATGATTTGGTTTCGTCTTTGCGGTTGCATGCAGCGATTCCCGCATCATAAGCTTTAATCAGTAGTTGAACCGGATTTAATGTCATAATTTCCTGTTCTAGATAGGCATTACTCATCTTTTTTGTAGCAATCATAAGTATCTAACCCTCCTTAAAAAAGTATTTCCAGTGAATTTTATTATTAAAAGTTTTATTATCCACAAACATCAACAAATGATGGCGTGTTGTTATTATGTTTTTTTAAATTACTCACAAAACATTTACCTTCCTTGATCTTTTCAAGATTGAAAGTAATGTCTTTAATGCGATGTTTCATTAAAGCTACATTTTCTGTATCAAGAGAAACTGTGGCAACCAGTAGCTGTCGAATTATTTGTAACAATCCTTTTATTTGAAATTTTGATTCATTACCGGCAATATCATGATATTCTTTAAAAGAATCAAAATGTATTTTTGATACGGTTAATTTCTCTATGAGTAACTCCCTCCCTTTTATTTTTTCCCACAGAGCATCCTCATCACAACCCTGCGTTAACATTTCTTTGAGCTCGCAGGTGCAGTGTAAAAGTAAATTGTAATCTTCCAGCTGACTGAAAAGGAGTTCTTGTATGTCTACAAGTTCTTTTGTTTGCTGTGACAGTTTGGATTTGTCATATGTAATGTGCATTTTCCGATTATTGTCTTAAAAGAATTGTGGGTTATAAAAAGATTGTGTGAGGGATGTTATCTGGTTACCTTGAAGCACAAGGTTATTCAATAAGTCCTGCATTTTATAAAATTGTTGGCGATACTGATTCTCTTTTATCGCTAAACGTGTTTCCATTCTGCTTAATCTAGTATCAATATCAGTTATTTGTTTACTAATAACGTTTTTTGTTTCATCAATTATTGAGCTTCTAATGGATGAGGAACTCTCTACAAAAGGCTTTAAAAGTGTTTCCAGTTTCTTCGCGACACCATTTGTAGAATTAAATAAATCTTCAACCGCTCTGGAATTGGAAGTAATGGCATTGTTAAATTTCGATGTATCCGATAGGCTCGCCTTTAAGCTGCTGCTGACGGTAATGCCAATTTCATGTAGGTAGTCAGGATTTCCTGCAGTAAGTCCTGATATCTGTTCTGTTATTTTTTGAAATAATTGGCTTCTGAGGGAAGTAAAGGTCGCATTTCCTGCAAGCGGTCCCCGTGCCTTTGTGCTTGTATTTACGCTCGATTTATCCTTTATATATTCTGTTACTGTATTAAATTTATCCAGGAAGCCGGTAATCTTGGATTGAATTGCACTGGTATCCTGCTTCACTGTTACCGTTGTATACGTGGTATCTGTATAGCTTGAGACATTGGTATTTTTGAGGGTATAGGTAACGCCATTTATCGTAAAGGTGTTTGTATTTTTGGTTATCTCATCAGCCGCATCAGAACTATTAATAGTAAAATTCGCATCGGTACCTGCTGTTGCAGTAGCGCCAGACAACTTTAGTACACTCATAAGGTTACCACTTACATCTGATAGGGTAATTGTATCCGTGCTTCCGGTTGCTTTAGATTTAATAATCATCTTGTCGAGGGAATTATCATAGAATGCGTTTACATTGGCTGTGGAACTGTTTATTCTGGAGATAACATTATCTAATGTGTCCGTATCAGTATTATATGTGATCGTTACGCCATTAATTTTAAAACTACCGCTCGTAGTACTGGTCAGTGTCGTATCGAAATTGGCCTTACTTAATAAGACATCACTCTGAATACCTGTATTGCCGTTACCGGTATACGTACCTGCGGTTATTTTTGCCTGCGTGAAAAACGGATTTGTTCCTGTCTCTGATATAACCAGATCCGTGCTTCCGCTCTTTTGTTCAATATAAAACTTATCTTCCGTCTTGTTATAATAGATGTTTGCATTTGCAGTGACATCAGTATTTACAGCATCCATAAAAGCCTGAACGGTATCGTAATCGGATAAAGTAAAAGTCTGACCGTTGATGGTTACCGTACCATCCGGAGTGCTTGTAAGTCCAGCGTCAGAAAAACTTTTCGATACATCGATAACACCAGAACCTGGAGCTACCTTTGTGGTGCTTTTAGCGGCGGATTTGCTGATTAGTTCACTGGTGCTCTGGATTGAAGCGCCGGTGGCTAATTGTTTAACACGAATCTGAAATGTTCCCACAGCTGCGCCAGTACCTGCGGATGCTGTTAGTTTTGTTTCGTCGCTGGAACTGGATGTTCTTGAATTGTATATAGAACTTGTACTAGTACTAGACAAATCTCTTGCGGCTGTTAGAAGATCAGAAAGTTTGGATTTTAAATCGCTATAAATATTTAAACTGCTATTAAGGCTGGTTTTTTTTGTATTCAGCGATGTCAGCGGTCTCCGTTCCAAAGCCATAAACTGAGTAACCAGTAAGTTGATATTGGAACTAGCACCAAACGCGGATGTTATAGATGATGATGTGGCCATATTTTTAAACCTCCTGGGAGGGCGTTTCCTAAAACATATGCATACTATGTTCAAAATAAAACTGGGGATGGGTTTTAAAACCCATCCCCAGCAGAAAGCCTTTTTATCTGAAAAGGCTTAATATGGACTGCGGTCCTGAATTTGCTTGGGCGAGCATTGAGCTGGCAGTCTGTTGTAATATCTGTAACTTTGTTGCATTCAACTGCTCATACGCCATGTCTGCATCCTCAATTCGGCTTCTTGCTGCCTCGGTATTTGTCTTTGCCACAGTCAAGCTTGTTTCCTGATAGCTAAGCCTGTTCACCACGGCACCAACATAGCTCAACGCCTCTGATACATCGGCAACAGCGCTGTCTATTCTACCCATCAATGTTTGTGCTGATGCTGATGAACCTAATAATGAACCTGCAAGGGTATTACCACTGAGACGCGTTCCTCCACTAGCATCAAGCCTTAATTGAGTAGCCTTAAAACCAGTATTACCGCTCTCCAAGCTGACGTTGCCAGTCTTTAACAAGTTAAATTGTAATATGTCGTTTGTGGTACTGTTTCCACCACCTATTTGAAATTTAAATAGTACGTTACCAGCAGTAGCATTGCTAGAACCGGTACCGCTAAATATTGACTTGGAGTTCCAAGTGGCCTGCGTGACTTCAAGATTAATTTGTGTTGCCAAGGCGGCAAGTTCAGCCTTAATAGCTGTACGTTCTGATGTACCAAGTGAGTCATCGGCTGCCTGGGTCGCCTTTGTCTTCATCTGTGTCAAGATGTCAACGATATTGTTCAAATGACCTTCTGCAACTGACAAAAGATTTTTGGCCGATCCAATATTACTTAATGCCTGACCAAGGCCTTCTGCACGTGCATTAAACTTTTTCGCAATAGTATAACCAGCTGCATCATCCCCTGAAGTATTGATCCTTTTGCCTGTAGCCAAACGTAATTGAGAAACAGACAAACGACCAGAGATATCTGACAGCGACCTCAGAGCGTTTAACGCATTAATATTTGTATTAATTCTTGTACTCATCCTTAACCTCCTTGTTTTATTGTTTTTTCCCGTATTCCATAACGAGAAGAAACTAGTTTATTCTATCTAAATATACAAACATCATTTTGACCGGTCGGTTACGTCTTTAAACATTTCAAGGTACCTGGTGAAATTATCGGCAGGAGTTTTAAAAAGTTTAAGAAATTTAAAGAAATTTCTTTTTTAAAACTACAAGATTTTGTAAGGCATAGTTACATCCTGGGTCTATCTTTAGTGCCGCTTGGAGTCCAATTATTGCAGATTCTAATTTTCCCAATTTGGCGTAACAAGTAGCGATGTTCGTAATGACAGTTGCATCGGTAGAAGAGGTTTTCAGGTGTATTTCAAGCAGTTCAATGGCCTTTTCGTATTCCTCTATTTCTATGCAGAGATTTCCGAGATCGTGGTATACGCTATTATTTGATGGACTGGAGTTTAAAATGTTCTGGATAAACTGAATGGCGCTCTTCTTGTTGCCTTTTTTGTATTTAATTCTTTCTGTAATACATTTAAGTCCTAAATGGTCTGGATAGGTAGGATTTATCATTTCTACTGCCTTTTCAGCCTCTTTCAGCCGATTTGTTTCTATCAATAGATTTATCAAAAATATATGTGCATGTATATTTTTGTCATTTTTTTGGAGCAATTGTTTAACAGTATTAATGGCTTCATGAGGTTTTTTCCTCATAGCTTGTATCTTTCCCAGCAAGAGGTATATCAGATAGTTATTTGTGTCCAATTTTACGGCGGCGTTAGCCATATTCTCAGCCTCTTCTAAGCGATTTTGAGAAACATATAAACTGGCAAGATTTGAGTAATAGAGCGGTTCCCTGCTGTTGAGTTCTATTGCCTTTTTGTAAGCCACTTCAGCATCGTTAATAAGTCCCAGACTCTCATAACATACCCCGATATTGTCATATGCCTTATCTTCATAATAATAGGCATCAACAATAGATAGATTAAAGGTGGGTTTTTTGTTTTCTTTATCCTTTATAATAAGATATTTTTTAAAATAACGTAAGGCATCATTGAAGGCCTCCTTTTTTAACAGTATTTCTCCCAAAAGAAATAAAATGTCGAGTGAATCAGGATTTTCTTTAACAGCTTCTTTGCAGATCCCTTCAGCCCTGTCCACTTGATTTATATTTAATAAGGCATATGCAAGGTCAATGTATATTCTTTGCCTTTGGCTTTGAGAATTAAAGTCTTCTTGTGATATGGATATATTTAGTCCCTTTTCTCCTAGTTCAATAACTTTCTTAAAGTTATATTCATTTCTGTAGTTTCTGATGAGATTTGCCATGACAAAAATATTGTTGGGATTCTCGACAAGCTGTTGTCGTAATAGATCGCCTGTCCTTTTATATTTTTTTTGCATTTCAGATTCAGATAAATTGTACCCATAATGATAGAATCTTATTTCCGATTGGAATGCCTTACCCTCGAAGATGAGCTGATTGTGTACAATTCCCTCAAAGTGGGCTTTTCCCCTACGAAATACTCTTGTATAATAGTGTTTTGACCGACCACCGGGAAGATCGCTATATATGGCGACAAATATGGCATTGTACGAATCAGCAGTTATTAATTTGTATAAAAGGGGAATGTCGGCCTGTTCCAGCGCCTCGTCAGCATCGATTTGCAGGATCCAATCACCTGTCGCGTGGTTCAGGGAGTAGTTTCGTGCCTCACTAAAGCTATTCTTCCAGGGATGATGGTATACTCTTGCTCCAAAGGAGTGGGCAATTTCAACGGTCTTATCTGTTGAGCCTGTGTCAACAATAATAATTTCATCCACGGCATCTTTAATGCTCTGTAAGCATTGTGGTAAAAATTTCTGTTCGTTTTTAACGATCATACATGCCGAGAGGATAGGTCTGTCCCTGGATGTTTTGACAGGGGATATGCCGCTATTTTGTGTAGTATGAAGGTCTGTAATGGTCATTGGTTGTTTACCTCAAATTTATAACCACCCCATTCCCCTCCTTCGCAAGGAGGGGATAAAGGGGAGGTTTTCCACAAATTATTTAGATCCATACAGCTACCAGATAGCCAGAAAAAACGCATAAATAAAATGAAAATCCCTATGCAATCAAGTTATGCATCATTTCCTATATTGACATAACCCTTATTTTCTAACTTGCTTAAAGCCGCAAGATTTTGTATGGCATAATTACATCCTGGGTCTATTTTTAGTGCTGCCTGGAATCCGAATTTTGCCGATTCTAATTTACCTAATCGGGCATAACAGGTGGCAATGTTGGCAACGACGGTTGCATCGGCCGGGAAGATGTTAAAATATCTTTCCCATAGTTCGATGGCTGTGGTATATAGCTCCATATCCATACAAAGGTCCCCAAGATCGAGATAAAT
The DNA here is from genome assembly GCA_021646415.1 of Candidatus Brocadia sp. Taxonomy (NCBI): domain Bacteria; kingdom Pseudomonadati; phylum Planctomycetota; class Candidatus Brocadiia; order Candidatus Brocadiales; family Candidatus Brocadiaceae; genus Candidatus Brocadia; species Candidatus Brocadia sp. The sequence goes on along the minus strand of SOEU01000003.1, from coordinate 85,616 downwards.
ATCGCTATCTATGATATTGGACTTTAGTATATTCTGAATAAATTGAGTGGCACTCTCCCGGTTACCTTGTTTATACTTAATTTTTTCCGAAAGACATTTAAGTCTCAGGTTATCAGGGTAAGATGGAATTATTTCTTTTAGCGTTTTTTCCGCCTGTGTAAACTGATTTGTTTGTATTAATAAGTTAATGAAATATATATGTGCACTTACGTTTTTACTGTCAATATGAATGGACTGTCTAAAAGCATTGATAGCATCGTTGTATCTTCTTCGTGAACTATATGCCTTTCCAAGTAATAGATATGTCAAATGATTAGCGATACCCCGTTTTACAGCGGTATCAGCTATATTTTCAGCCTCTTCAAAACGATTTTGAGAGATATAGAGTTGGGCAAGGTTTGAGTAATATAGTGGTTCCTTATTGTTGAGTTCTATCGCCTTTTTATAAGCTATTTCAGCCTCACAGATAAGTCCCAGATGTTTGTAACATTCACCAATATTATTATATGCGCCGTGTTCATAATAGTAAAAATCAGCAGAGAGCACTTTGAAAGAGGGATCCTTATTTTCTTTTTCCTTCAAAACAAGATACTTTTTAAAATAATTAAGGGCGTTGCTAAAAGCTCTTTTTTTCAACAATATTTCTCCAAGTACCAGGAGGACATCGAAGGAATCCGGGTTTTCTTCCAGCGCTTTTTTACATACTTCTTCAGCCCTGTCTACTTGATTTGTATTTAACAGGGCATGTGTAAGGTCGATGGATATTCTTTGCCTTTGAATTTTAGAAACGAGGTCTGTTTGTGATATGGATATATTTAGTCCTTTTTCTCCTAATTCAATAACCTTCTCGAAGTTATATTCATTTCTGTAGTTTCGAATCAGATTTGCCATAACAAAAATATTGTTTGGATTCTCTGCGAGTTGTTGTCGTAATAGATCGCCTGTCCTTTTATATTTCTTTTGCATTTCAAATTCAGATAAATTATATCCATAGTGATATAGCCTTATCTTTGATTGAAGCGCCTTTCCTTCGAAGATAAGCTGATTGTGTACAATTCCCTCAAAGTGGGCTTTCCCTCTGCGGAATATTCTTTGGAAGTAGTGTTTTGCCTGACCACCAGGGAGTTCACTATATATGGCTACAAATATGACATTGTACGAATCAGCAGTTATTAATTTGTGTAAAAGGGGGATGTCGGCCTGTTCAAGTGCCTCGTCTGCATCGATTTGAAGAATCCAATCACCGGTTGCGTAGTCTAGGGAGTGATTTCGTGCCTCACTAAAGTTGTTCTTCCAGGGATGATGGTGTACTCTTGCTCCAAAGGATTGAGCAATATCAACGGTCTTATCTGTTGAGCCTGTGTCGACAATAATTATTTCATCCACGGCATCTTTAATGCTCTTTAAACACTGAGGTAAAAAATATTCTTCGTTTTTAACAATCATACATGCAGAGAGGGTAGGCCTGCCATTATTTGATACCCTCGAATGACCTGTAATTGACATTGTTTCATGCCTCGATAGAGATATTATATTGATTGTAACTATTGAAAATGAAAACAGAAAACCTAATTAATAACTCCATGCCTTTGAAGACTGTATTCTTTTCCCAGTGCCGATCTATAACCAACGAGAGCTGCCTCTAAATAACCTAACTGCTCGTATGATTGTGCAAGTTTCAGTAAGGTACTTCTATCTTCTGGATGTTTCTTTAAATATTTTTCGAGATATGGTGTGGCTTCCTCATAAGCATGTTGTTGTATATATAACTCTCCTAATTTTAATATCACATCGTCATCTGCAATACATTTTGAAACGGTTTTCAATAAAGTATTAATAGCTTCAACATGGTTGTTGAGTCTGGAATAGCACGATGCCAGGTTTTTATAAGCTTCAAGATATTTAGGGTTATATGATATAGATTTTTGTAAATGTATTATGGCTGTTTCCCATTGTCCTAAATTTCCAAAGCAATAACCCATTCCTTGATAAGCTGCGTAGTCGTATCCCAGAGTATCAATCATAAGAGGATTCTTATTTATATTTTCAAGATACCATTCTCGTAAAGATAGGAACTGATTAAAGTAGGCAATTGCTTTGCGGTAACAACCATCTTTTAAATAGATGCAGGCAAGGGTAAATATAATGTCAATATTTTCTGGTATTATTCCCAATTCTTTTAATCTGGATAGGGCGGTATGGCACAATTTTTCCGCATTTGAGAAATTATTTTTGTGGAGATAGCAATTTGCCGTTTCATAAGTAATCATCGCATAATGGTGCAAATTAACGTTTGTTTCTGTGGGTTTTGAAGAGGGATCAGGGTTAATTATCGCAAGTGCCTTCTCTCCTGCATCGATGCCATCCTGAAACAGGTCTTGTGTACGATAATTGCGTATTAGGTTAAACCATGCAAAGCTATCAAACCTGTTTTGTTCAACTTGTTTTTTTAGCAAGCGGGTAGTCCTTTGCCACTTCATCTGCATCTTTTTTTCATCGAGATTATATCCGTGATGATAAAGCCTTATCTCTGTTGGTAATCTTTTACCTTCCGTAATGATTTGCTCATGAATAATATCTTTGTAGAATCCTTTACCAAGTCTGAAGACCCGTGTGTTATAAAATTTGTGGACGTTATCTTTTATAATGCTGTGGATGGCTACAATAATTGCATTATATTCTGGATTATTTATAGCATGTTGTAGGTTTGGGATGTCCTCCTGCTCCAGCTCTTCATCAGCATCAATCTGGAGAATCCAATCTCCTGAAGCGTAATTTAAACAACGGTTTCTTGCTTCGCTAAAACTGTCATTCCACGGGTGATGATAGACCTTTGCCCCAAAATTTTTGGCAATGGTTATAGTATTATCGGTTGATCCAGTATCAACAATAATTATTTCATCAACGGCATTTTTAATGCTGTGTAAACAGTTAGGGAGAAGTTCCTCCTCATTTTTTACGATCATGCAGGCTGATATTCTTTGTTTCTGTGAATTTTTCATTGAGTCTCAATCGGTAGATTTGCTGCGTTTGATCCAGCTTATTTAAATCATCCACAATATTCAGGATGGATTAAGGCCAATAGACCGAAAAGATAAAGTTACCGAAGATTTAATGTGTTCTATTTTCTAATAAAAGACATGATACAACCACGCAAATACTATACCTCATTAAGCTAAGCTGTCTTCAAATGGACAAATTATAGTCTATTTACCCTTTTGCAAAATATCGTGCCCGGGAAAAAACAAGTTAATTGATGTAATAACTTTATACAAGCATGATTAACATTTATACAGTGAATTGAACTGTTTTTTACTCATCCCAGTCTTTTGGTGTGTTTTTTAAAAAATATCACTAATGAGGCTAAGATTTGTGGTAGCAAGACGCGCCTTGCCACTATAGAGAAAATGTATCGCTCTTGCCATAATACAAGGCATACAGGGATATTCTTTTAAAAAGTCAATTTTTATTTTATTTTTACCCTTTCCTCATTCAGAGTAATTTTGAATTCTATTGTGGCATATAGTTTGTGTGGTTTTGGATAGTACTAACAAAAGAAATAGCCATAGCAAAATAGTTATTGAAATTTGAGGAGTACTATCAAGTAGGAGGTCACATCATAAAGACCGAAAGAAACAGTATCTTTAAACGTACATTTTTGGGCATTTTTCTCTATTTTTAACAGGAGACTTAAAGTGTCCGTAGTTATTATTACAGGTTCAGCCGGTCTCATTGGTTCTGAAGCGGCAAAATTTTTTTGTGAAAGGAATTTTGATGTTGTCGGAATAGATAACAATTTTCGAAAGATGTTTTTTGGTAAAGATGCCTGTACAGATTGGAATAAAAGCCAGTTAGAAAAGAAGTATCCTAATTATAGCCACAGTGATGTTGATATTAGAGATAACGATGGTATTGCCAGAATACTGAAAAAGTACGGAAAGAATATTTCATTGATTATTCATGCAGCCGCACAGCCATCTCATGACTGGGCAGCATCTGATCCATTTATGGATTTTACCATTAATGCCAACGGTACATTGATCTTATTAGAGAATTTCAGACAATATTGCCCGGAAGCTGTTTTTATCTTTACTTCTACAAATAAGGTATACGGAGATTTACCAAATATCCTCCCTCTTGTAGAATTGGAAACACGATATGAATTAGACTCGCAGCATCAGTGGTACAATGGTATCGATGAAACAATGTCCATCGACCAGTCGATGCATAGTTTATTCGGCGTTTCCAAGATTGCAGCCGATGTGCTTGTTCAGGAGTATGGAAGATATTTTAATCTCAAAACTGTTGCTTTCAGGTGTGGGTGCCTGACTGGACCCGCTCATTCTGGAACGAGATTGCATGGCTTTTTGTCATATTTGATGAGATGTTGCATTTCGGGTAAAAAGTATTTTATTTATGGTTATAAAGGTAAACAGGTCAGGGATAACATTCATTCGTATGACCTGATAAATGCTTTTTATCATTTTTATAACAATCCCCGGGCAGGGGAGATCTATAATATAGGAGGGAGTCGTTTTAACAATTGTTCCGTGTTAGAAGCGGTTGATATGTGTCAGGAAATCTCAGCTCAAAAATTAGATTATTCGTATATTGATAAAAACAGGGCCGGTGATCATATCTGGTGGATCAGCAGCGTTGCTAAATTTAAAGATCATTACCAAAATTGGGAATTTAAATATGATATAAAAACCATTTTACATGAAATTTATGAAGTACAGAAAGAGATAGTTGTCTAAAGTATGAATCGATTCAAGACCAGGAGCAGATGCATAGGCGTTTTTTATCTAATGAGCGATAAATTTCGCAACAATTTTGAGATCATAATTTCCTCATAAATGAATAAACAATTACGATACAGGACAATACTTATTACCGGTGGTGCCGGTTTTGTAGGGAGTAATTTAGCCATCTCTTTCAAGAGAAAGTATCCTAATATAAGAGTCATTGCTTTTGATAACCTGAAAAGACGTGGTTCAGAGCTAAATCCAGGACGTCTTAAACAGTATGGAATTGAATTTGTTCACGGAGATATTAGAAACCCGGAAGATTTGGAATTTAATACGAAAATCGACCTGTTGTTTGAATGCTCTGCTGAGCCATCAGTTATGGCTGGTTATGGTGAAAGTCCTGCCTATCTTATCAATACAAACCTTGTTGGAACGGTAAATTGCCTTGAATTTGCCAGAAAGGTCAAATCTGATGTGATATTTCTTTCAACGAGCAGGATATATCCGTATGATGTTATCAATAGGATTAAGATTGCCGAAAAAGAGACAAGATTTGAGTGGAGTGAAGAGCAGGAGACAAGCTTTCCTGGTTGGTCAAAAAATGGAATAGATGTTGATTTTACCCTTAGGGGCTCTAAATCCATGTATGGGGCAACAAAGCTTTGTTCCGAGATCATACTGCAGGAGTATATTAAAATGTACGGGATGAAGGGCGTTATTATCCGGTGCGGTGTAATTGCCGGGCCCTGGCAATTTGGGAGAGTTGATCAGGGGGTTTTTACCCTATGGATGTTGGCGCATTATTTTAGAAAACCTCTCAGATATATTGGTTTTGGAGGCAGGGGGAAGCAGGTGAGAGACCTTTTGCATGTCGACGACCTGTTTGAATTATTAGAATTACTCATTACCTCAATAGATAGTATTAATGGCGAAATTTATAATTTGGGTGGTGGCAGGGCTGTAAACCTTTCTTTGCTGGAAACAACGGAATTATGCGAGGATATTACAGGGAATACAATAGAGATACTATCAGAACCAAAGACAAGACCTGCCGATTTGTCTATTTATATAACAGATAATCAAAAGATATCTGATGCGATTAACTGGAAACCAAGGAGAGATGCCAGAAAGATATTAGAGGATACGTATTTGTGGATTAAAAATAATGAAAATGTCTTACGAAGTTTACTAATCTAAATAATTTGTGCGGTTTTTTACATTACGAATCTCAATCGATGGCTTTATTTCCGAAATTCTGCATAATCATGAAAGGGCACATCATTGTTTGAAACTTGATCTACAATATACTGGAATTCTTTTCTGAATTTAAGGCTGCCGAGATGAAGCAGAGGAGAAACTCTCTCTTTTACCTTTTCTTTTTCCCCCTTTGCCAATTCGATTTTCGAAAGCCAGAGGTGGGCGTTTTCGTGGAGCGGGGAATGTTGCAAAAGCTTACGAAGATAAAACTCGGCATTGTTCCACTGTTCATCCTCAAAATATAGTTTGCTCAACTTTTCTAATATAAACTCGTTATGAGGGCAATATTCTAACGCTGACTCATATTCTTTAATAGACCGTTCCCTTTCTCCCCCTTCAGCATAATAATCGCCCTTATACTCAAGAATTCTCCATAAAATCGTCTTACGAATCCACTCTTGATAGTAATCATTTCTTTCAGGAAAAGACATCATTAATGCATCCATTTCCAGGCGAAATATTTGACTGTCTAAGAGATAATTCCCCGATGTTTCTACGTAGAAAAATAATTCATCATTGGAGAATCCCGGTAATTTATTGACATTGTTGGTTATATAATTTATCAGTGTATTTGCAAGCTCAAGAAATTTATCTTGATCGGGTTTAATAAATTGGTAAAAAGAAATCAAATTAAAGAGAGAAACGATTGTTCTTGAACTCGGTTGATTAGCTGTCAAAAGTAAAGATTCAATGAGAGGGTTTGTCTGGTTTTTTATAAAAGTCTGTACCATCAAACAAACGGCCAGATTGTTAGAATATTTTGTATTGTTTTCATTTATTAAGATAGCTTTTGAAAAACGTAAAATCGCTAAATCGAGATCCCTGGCATAAAAGCTCGAAATTCCCAGGGCATTGAGTTTCATATCATCAGGTAATTTGTCTGCTGGTCTAGATGTCACTGTGACTTTCGATTGCCTGATTTTTTCAATAACATTCATCATAAGCAACACAATATTGGCATACTCACGATTCTTCTTAACGGCTTGTTTGACAATTTGGTCCCTCTCTCTAACATGATTCAAATAATATTCAATTATTTGTTCAAAATTATCTTCGTTAAACAACACAACTTCTTTATCTGAAACAAAAAATTCCTCAATGGAATGATCACCCTCTTCATGCAAAAGCAAGGCACCACATGCAATTGCTTCGAATGGTCTGAGATTAACTCCTCCTTGCATGTTGGGACAATGAATAACGATTTTCGCATTACGCATGATTTCATAACATTCAATTACTGAATTCGTATAGCCCGTATAAATTTTGTATCGGTCGGCTAATTTTAATAACTTCCAGATATATTGGCGCCTTTTTTTGTGAAAAGGATTTATGAAGCTCCCGGTAAAAACCACATCGTATTCTTTTTCTCCTTGTATTTCGGGTACATTGGTAAATAACCACGGAACGTAACCCTGTATTCCAGAACAAGAAGTATATAACGTTTTTATCTCTCCCAGCAATTCATAGGGTTTGCACATGTGTTTCATAGCGGGCATCATTGCATCAAAAAATTTCATGTCCCAGAATAATTTATTGCATTTCCATGGATCACCGGGTAATCCTATAACTGGATAGGGTGATTTCTCTAATCCGTCAGGTAAAGACAACACCTCTGAAAGAAAAAATAATACATAGTCAGGTTCCCATCCTTCGGGTAATTGGTTGAGAATATCTAAAAACGAATCCATGTGAATTCGATAACCTATTATACTACTACTTAGTCTTCCAAGATTATGGTGCGGTATAAAGGAAATCGTGTCAGCATTGGCAATAAGACCCAGTCCAATTCTTCCTCCCTGCATATTTGTTAAAATTTTGGAGCGGCCATTCGGTAGTTTACTACCATGTGCAACCCGAAAATCATTTATTACTGGCCAATAATGCACGGCATTGTTGCACTTTTCATAGAGGTGCAGCAGTATTTCATTAGCTTCAGGTATCAGGGATAATCTTTCATAATTTATCCCTTTTAAAAGTTGTAAAAAAGCCGGAAGTTTTTGGGTGGGAATACTATCGAAAAAACCCTTAAGTTCTTCCAAATCACTTTTTGCCATTTCTTGTAATAGTTCTTTTCCTATCATGGTTATTTATTTCAAAATAGTTTAGACCTTACATTGTCTGCTTATAACGTATTCTCGCCATTGTGTGTTTGTCGCTTGCAATGCCAGTTGAAGTTCTTCAATGGAAAGATTGTCAGATCTTAGTACGGTATACATTGCGCCATCGTACTTCGCCCAATCTTTTGTGGAAAGCCAACCATTTTTGTTCGCAAGATCAAAATATTTGGTACCCGGGAATGGAGTTGTCAATGACCATTGGACTGTATCGGGATCTAACATTTTGGCAAACTCTATACTTCCCTTGATGGTTTCCAGCGTCTCTCCAGGCAATCCCAGCGTGAATGTCAGATGTGTCTTCAATCCTATCTCTTTGCATATCCTTACTGCATCTTTAACTTTCGAAAGATCCAGATTTTTCCCACTCGCATCTACCAGTCTTTGAACTCCTGACTCTACTCCAAACTTCAGTCCAACCATGCCGGCCTCTTTCATCGCAAGAAAAGTTTCACGATCGGAAGTATCAGCCCTGCACATAGCAGTCCAAGGGATTTTGTGCAACCCCCGCTTCTTCAATTCACTACAAAGCTTCAGAATCCGTTCCTTACCGATATTGAATGTGTCGTCATCAAAATAGAAGGCCTTAAACCCATATTTCTTTATCAGCCATTCGATCTCGTCCACCACGTCAATTGGATTTCGTGTACGATATTTCTGACTACCGTAAAGAACCTGAGGCCATACACAATAGATACAACCATACGGGCATCCCCGGCTTGCATGGATCTGAACGTTTGGTGACGGCATACTGTTCGCAAACTGGTCATAATAAGCATACATAGGTAGCGTATCTCGTTCAGGCCAGGGGAGTGTGTCGAGCTCAATTAATTTATTGGATCGTGCGTTGACGTTTATCTTTCCGTCACTCGTACGATAGATTACATTTTCTATTCCTCGTAACGATTTGTTGCCATCGAGTCTTTTGACAATTTCTAAAAAAATATTTTCATATTCCCCCAATATGATAGCATCAATTTCACCGTTTTCTCTAAGGAAATCCTCACCCAACGCACTTACATGGGTTCCGGCGAAAATAACTTTGATGCCTTGTTTTAGTTCGTGGATTATGCGTTGGGTGTATTGTAAATCTACTTTAATCGAAGCTGTTGCGGTTTCAATTAGAATAATATCAGGACTGAATCCCCGTACTCTTTCCAAAAACTCTTCGTCTGTAAGACCCTCGGCTACCGCATCTACAAGCACTGCTTCAAAGCGATCCTTTTTCAACATGGCGGTGGCATAAGCCAGGAAAAAAGGGAAAGGGAGATATACAGGAGATGGTTCATTTCCGATCTCCATGGTAAAGGGCCATCGGGACCCCGCTCGCACTCCTGCACGGTTTCCTTCTCTCCACGGTGGATTCAAAAGCATTACCTTGGTTTTCTTTATTATGTTTGCCTTCTGCCTAAGTTCGTCCCGAACACGTTCCCCAGAAACGGTAATCATCTGATATACTGTTTCATTCATTTCATTTAACCACTTCTGTATAATTCCTAGCGTCTGTCTGGCAAAATCTTTGTCAAAGTCCTCTGCCGGGAAAAAGACATTGCGAGAACCTGAGGTCTGATTCACTGCCATATTTCTCACGTTTGTATCGGATAAATATACATCGATCTCCGGTTTGCTCAGGCGTAAATCAGCCACATCTTCAATTATTGTATTGACTAGATTTTGCGGTGCATGAGTTGCTTTTAACAATGCAAAAATGCCTAAATAAACGGCAACAAATGTTCGCTCGATTTGATGTTTATCCTCATCCGGAGAGTGTAGTTTTGTACACAATCGAATATCCTGGAGGGTATTTCGCAGGGGAAAGAGGAAACTGGGATAAAGGAGATGGTATCTTTTCCTGCTGAAATCTTTATTTATTTCACGTTCGCCTATCTTAAAATTTAGATGAATCTTATGCAAAAGCTTTTTGAGATTCATATAACTTCCGTAACGATCTGTATCTATATGAAAGGGGGTATGATAATGCCAATAAGTATTTAGCACGGATTGTAAGGTATCCTGGCGGAGATGACGGGCTATTGCCAGAGGTTCATAAACAAGCGTGTAACCCATATTGAGCAGAGTAAAGGACATGTCACAATCCTCTCCGTTAGTCCTGTACTTTTCGTTGTATAGCCCTGCACGGACTAACGCTTCTTTCCGATAAACGTTATTTGCTCCGTGGATAAAATCAGGATTTTCCCTTTTTGCATCACCCCAGTGCTGAACGGCATGGTTGGCACGCCATTGATCAGGCAAAAAGACAGAATATAACTCCAGCAATTTTCCTCCAACGCCTGCTACCTTATCACTGAAATTTAGCATTAGTTTTTCCAGCCAATCTGGCTCAGGTACTACATCTGAATCTACACAGGCCAGATATCCCGTAGTTGCATTTTTAATCGCTGTGTTTCGGGCGGCAGCAAGTCCTTTATTTGTCTCGTGTCGAATAATTTTTACCGGATATCGGGAAATTAGTTCATGTGACCCATCCGTAGATCCATCATCGATTACAAGAACCTCTTTAACTGGATAAGTCTGCGAAAGTACACCTTCGAGGCAACGGGAAATGTATTTTTCTGCATTATAGCACGGGATGTAAATAGTTACTGCTTCATACGATGTCATCAAAATCCTCCATCACAGAATCTTTTAAACGCACAGATTAATTGCTGTGAGCGTTGTTATACCCATGAGTCGATGAGATTGCAAGATATCACATGGTGACAAACCCCGCGTCAACTAGCATTTGAGCTACGCGATGTTTGAAGGTATGCTTTGCACAAACTTCTCGATAACCATTTTCTGCAATTGCTTCCCTTTCCTCGTCATGATTCAAATAATAGCTGATAAGATCCTCAATGTTCTTTTCATTAAAATAAACAAGATGCTCTTTGTCTTTGAATAAACGGTCATCCATATTAATTTCATTGGTAAGCAGAAAGGATCTGCATCCCAGAGCTTCGAAAACCCGTAATTGATAACCAGTTTTTCCAATTCCCAGGTTCAGAACAATCTTTGCCTCATTGAATATACGAACCATGTCTCCCATAAATGCCTTAGCTTCCAAAACGTTGAATTTTTGCTTCAATCGGTCGAGGAGGGCGCGACGATTTGGATATATGTTTCCAACAAAGGCAACATCATGCTTCTTTTCTGTTCCCGGCAAATACTTATAGATTGTAGGGTCTGTAGCTAAAGGCAGAAAAGTACTGTGTTCAATCCCCATCTGACGTAATTTTTCGAGTCCAGCTCGATCAAAGTAATAAACATGATCGTATGCATATCCGTTACTTTGCAAATCCTCCTGGGCATGCTGTACCGTGAGCACATCATCCGGATACCAGAGGATTGCTGGACAGCTTAACATTTCCAGAAGCCGTGGATTTAAGCCGGATCCCTTGTATGCGATTACAAGGTCAGCCGGTATTTTGTGAAATTCATCAATCCGATTGCAGTCACGCCTCAAGTCAAAATCAAATACATCGTGACCGGATTCTGAAAGGGATTTGTAAATGAAATTTTCAGTACCCCATGGATAATTACTGAGACGCACACCCACTAAAATGACGCGTAGTTTTCGCGCCTCCGGCTGAAATCTTCGGCATGCGGTAATACTAAAATTACCGTTATAAGCGGAGACCCGCTGCGGCCTCATTCCCAATCGTCGTAACATTCGCTTCATTTCCGGAATATCGAAGCCTGCGTAATGGAAGTTCCCTCTGTAATTCTGGCCACCATATATCCGCCTGGAGAATTCATTTACTGGTATTACATTAGAAATTAAGCCATGTGCGAGTGTACGGACATCAGGACATTGAACCTTGAGCGTCCCATCCGGTCTTAATACCCGTATCCACTCGTTAAGTACCGCTTCTGTCTGTTCACGGGGGAAATGTTCTATGACGTCATTTGCCAGCACTTCGATCACTGATTCGTTCTTGTATGGAAGTTTTGATACGTCTGCTAACTGATACACCCCCGGTATCGAACGTTGATCGATGTTAACATATCCTTGTCTTATATCAGTTCCACATCCGAGATTAAGGCGTATGTCATCAATTCGTTTGGTTATATCGTGAATAAGGCCCAGAATATTTTCTTTGAAATTCGTGATTGAAAATTTTGGGGCAAGTGCCTTGACATTTTCATGCATAGTGGAACGGAGGTCTGTATTTAGCATCATTCGCATCTTTCCGGCCATGTCATCGATGTCCACATGTACCCCTTCAACGAAGATACCGGGATAGCTCTGCAGTTCTGCAACACGGCACAAGAACCCAGTCTTGTTGTTTTGTACGAATTCAGTCATGGGTGGGGCATCAACGGTAATAATGGGTAATCCACAACCAATAGCTTCAAGAAAGGTTAAGCCCAGTCCCTCCCATTTGGATGGAAGTATTGCTACGTCTGAGTTCTGATACATTTGGATTATTTCTTCTCGTGGCACTGTTCCAGAGATAATTTTGATGTTATTGCTTTCCTGAATGCCTGAGCCGTTCTGCGTATGGATCAGCAACTCCGTATTTGGATCGTTCAGTCTCTGGAATGCATCAATAACAAATTGAGTTCCACGACGGGCGTGTAATCCTCCCCATCCGGCGGGATGGAAGAATATTACCCGCTTATTTACAGGTCGCTCAATGGGTTTAAATAGGTTTAAGTCAACTCCCCATTGGATATACTCAGCGTTATCCATTCCCAGTTTTTTTAATTTCCCGTAGCATGCTTTTGTGGGGCATATAATTTTGTCATAAAGACGCTTACACGCAGTGGTGAATTGCGGATCAAATAGTTCCCAGACGTAGTATCCAACTGTCTTCACCCCACATTCTTTTGCTGTTGCAACTAATTCAAGGTCGTATTCTTCATTAAAAAAAACTATGTCGAGATTGTTGTTTATGATCCAATTTTTCAATACGGCATGCGGTATCTGATATGTCGGATGAGTAATAAGATTGGGGATATCCCATTCGCCTGTAGTTTGTAGCATAGGCTTATCAAGTGTTCCCCCATTTCTTGCAAAGATAAAGGTGGTATGATCGCTGGCTAACACATCCCGGATGGCCTTTGTCACATATGCTTGTCCTCGTTCATACCATAATGATACGAATCCGATTTTGCGGCAATAATACCCAACAGATTGTTGATATGGAGTATACGGGGCAGTATTTTGTAATTTTTTCTGAACTTTTACCAGGTTATCCCGTGCTTCTTTGTAATTAGCATCAAGTGATAATGCCTTTTCAAAATACATCTTTGCCTCATTAAGCCGGTTGTTTACAAAAAATATAACACCTAAATTGTTGAATGCTGATGCATCATTGGGGTCTAATTCTATTACTTTTTTAAAATGAATAATGGCGTTATCTAATTGTTGGGTTTGATGATAGAGAAGAGCGAGTATATAGTATGCACTAATAAAACAGGGATCGATTTCTATGGCCTTTTTATAAGATGCAATGGACTTTTCCAAAAGTCCGCTTTCTTTGAACGTCTGTGCCTGGTTAAAATATTTTTGAGCTGGGGATGCTGGCATAGTGCAATAATGAGTATCTAACCTAAAAGAATCGGAAGTATAAGATGGTAAGTGAAAAATATAAATTGCAAAGTAGGGGCAGGGTTACCCCGCTCCCCTACCATTTTTCATTTAATTTGCTAAAAATGTCAAAATCTCTCATTGAGAAATTAAAGTTAGCAAAATTGAACAGTGAAATATGATCATTGTTATTTGCAATGAGCAATATTTGTACCAAACAGTAAATTCAAATTTGCTACAAATACACGAAGTTTTTCTTTGTGACTTGGCGTCCTAGTGGCCTAAAACGTTGCCGTGCCTTCATGAGATACTAAAAGGGTTAAATATAATGGTGGATTTTAAAAGATGAAGAACAATTGTAGGAAAAATGGATGAAGTCGTTAAAATATTAAACGTTCCCAGGTTTTATGGTATTCGAAATTTAAACATCATTTTGAATATAAATTCACATTAAATTTACAGATGATCTTTTCCCAGTATTTCGGATATCTTTTTGAGATTTTGTTGTGCCTCCTGGTAATTGGCATCAATTGATAATGCCTTTTCGAAGCAAATTCTGGCATCATTATACATATTTGTTTTGAAATATAATACACCTAAATTGTTATAAGCGGAGGCCTCACCTTTCTGCAATTTGGTTGCCTTTTTGAGTGTAGAAATGGCATTGTCTATTTGATCGGTCTTTGCATAGAGAAGGGCAAGGCTATGATAAGCATCAATGAAGTGCGGATTCGTTTTTATGGTTTTTTTAAAAGCATTAATGGCTTCTTCAGTTATCCCATTCATTTGAAAGATAAGCCCCATTCCGTACAGAGCATTGTCATCAATAGGATTGGTTTTCAGTACCCTCGAATAGAGTTCGATGGCTTCACCTATATTTCCTGATTCCAGTGCCTGTTGACCTTGAGTGACGAGGGCAATATTCTCATCAACCAAACTACTGTGTAATTCAAGCAGCTGCTCATAGTCAACGTTGGGCCATTTTTCTCTGAACCTGGATTCATTGGCAGACAGGCTGCTCCGGTAATCAATTTTATTTTCAATGAAGGTCTGGCTTCTGTAATGATGGATGAACACACTTTCATCTACCATAATTGCATAACCCTTTTCGCAGACTTTTAAACATAGGTCATCATCCTCGTAGTTTCCTGTGCCAAAGGATTTATCTAAACCGCCTACTTCTTCATAAAGCGCTTTTCTCATCAATACCGCAAAACCGGCAATACGGTATCGTGGAGTTAGTCTTCCGTAATATGTATTTCTCACCTCTTGTGCAAAGACATGAAATCCATTTTCATCAGTATAGGGAATTTCTCTTACCATCTGTCTGCCACTGATAGAGTTTGTGATGGGCCCTACCATGCCAATCCTTTCGTCCCTTTCCAGACTCACTACCAGGCCTTCCAGCCATCCATCAGACACGAGGACATCATTATTAAGCAGCATGACGTACTCTCCGCTGGTTATGGCAACACCCTCATTATTACCTGCTGCAAAACCCTTATTTATAGAGTTTCTAATAAGTTTGTAATTCTGATTTTCTTTAATTAATTTCTGGAGATACTCAATGGTTCCATCCGTTGATGCATTATCCACAAAAATGATCTCGTGCGGGTAATTTGTGTGATTCCGGATTGAATTGATACATTTTTTGGTATATTCTAAGGCATTCCAGGTAAGGATGATAATAGATACCAGTTTTCGGGAACAAGGAGATATCTGAATACCTGTTTCTGAGAACCGTTTATGGTACTTTTTATATATTAGTTTTCGGACCCGTGCAAATTCATCCTGTCTGCTGCTTGTCGTTGATGTCCCATCCACCCTCCAGCTAAATTCGCACGTTGCCTGCTTTATATGGTAGAAATCATATTTTTCTGACATCTGTATCCACAAATCCCAATCCTCAAGAACTGGCAGGGATTCATCAAACATCCCGACTTCATAGAAACAGGATCTATTATGGACTACGCAAAGGATGGGCGTAATGTTTGTCGTATAAAAGATACCTTTAACGTAATCAATGGAGTAGGGGATGTCTTTGCCGATCACCTGATATGCATCACCACATTTTATCTGATGTGTCCTGTAGGCATCTGTATAAACTACTTTGTAATTCGTATTGGTTAGTACTTTAAGTGCCGTTTCAATATGACAGGGATAAAAGATATCGTCATCGTCGAGATAAGCAATATATTGGCCGGATGCGTGCTTAATAGCCGTGTTTCTCGCAGCAGCACGGTCCCTGTTAACATCATGGACAATATATTTTATAGCGAGTTGGTTCTGAAAGATCTTAATGATATTTGAAACATCCCCTCCGGCATCATTAACCACAATTGCTTCAATATGCCTGTAGGTCTGCGCAGCAATACTTTCGAGGGCACTTTTCAAGGTATCTGGCCGGTTGAAAGTTGGAACGATAACTGAAACTAACTTGTTTGTGCAAGGGTTTAAATTTGTCTCGTGTGTATTATTAAGTGACATTTTCTAACGTTTCAATGAGTCCTTTCAGGTGGTTGAATTTGTCATGAAAAATCGTACCTCGTGTATCGTTCGACTGTTGAAGCTTTCTTAAAATTTCTTTGATTAGGGAGCAATCCATGTTGCCCATCGTCGTCTTCTTACAATAGTTTGAAAAGTAATTTTCTACAATTGCAAACATCTTATCTGTACGTCCAAGTTCATACCAGATATCAATAATCCTGGATATTAAGGTTAAGTTTTGAGGGTCTTTGTTCAGAAAAGCATAAAGCATTTTTGCCACATCATTAAGAAATCTTTCATTACTGAGATTATATGTATATCCTGAACTTGAATATCCCTCTTTTAATGCCTCTAATGCGGCAGTTTTTTCTTTCAACATTGTAATTCTGCAAGAAATATTTAATGCATTTTCAAGTTCATTCATTCCTTCTGTGTTCATGTGGTACGAATATAAAATTTTAATGTATTCAATTCTCAGGTCAATATGTAGTGGTAGTAGGCTTAGTGCCTTTTCATACATTTTGAGACTCTCTTCTCTATATCCGAGGAGGTATAACCTCTTTGCAGCATTCATTGCAATTAATCCAGATTCGGGATAGAGGGAATGAGCTTTAAGAAGTGATTCTAACACCTTGTAAATATTTCCCTCGTTTTCCTCAATCAGAGAGATAAAAAATAGTGTTGCTGCGTGATATAAGTTTCTCACACTATTCATTGCTAAATCTTTTTCGCCTTTACAAAATAACAACAGGTTGTGGTTGAGAGGCTTCCTCAGAAGGTTGTTAAATAAATCGAAATCGCGGTTATGCAAACACCATGGATCTAACTGGCTTTTACTGTCTTCAAACAGTTTAACTGCTACGGAAAAGGTATTTCGTGCTCCTTTGTAATCGTTGGTTCTCATCTGTAATAGCCCTAAGTTATAATGCGCCATTACATATAGCGGATGAGAAGCTATAACTTTTTCCAATAAATCAATATCAATTGGTATCCTGTCTTTTAAAAATTGCCTTCTGTTATCCAATAAATCATATGCTATCCGGGCAATTGACAGGTTCGTCATAGCCTGGGGGGTAGGTTCAATGGCTACAGCTTTTTCAAATTCTTCAATGCATGACTCTATGAGCTTATTACCGCTATTTACAATGAAATAACTTGTAGACCTGAAAAACGAATAGAAATATATCTCACCTCTTCGGATATGCCTCTCATACTCTGTAAAAGTATTCACTTTCTTGAGAGATTTTCTGCTTTTCAGTGTTTTGTCTAAAAACTCCAAAAACCATACAAAACGTTTTCTTGCCTCATATTCCCTGATTACTTTAGAGTAGACCCTGTCTGACATCTCCTGCAAAAGTGCCTGATTCCCCAGATATTTGTCTATTTGATCAAAAATATTTTCCTCGCTCACTGGGATATATTCTTTATTCGGAACAAAATGTTTCTCGACCTCAGAGCCTGTTTCAAGTGTTACAGTTCCCTGTGCCCCTGCATCTAAAATTCGACCTGACATTGACCCATACCGGTGGTGTGATAAGACCAGCTTTGAGTCGCGCAGTGAATCAATATATCCATCAAAATCTGGACTGTGTTCATCTATAGTTACATTATACTTATCAGAAAGTTCGCACAGCTTAAGGACCCATTTAGAACGATCTAATTTTTCTGTGTCACTTATTCCCGTTGTGTAAAGGATATCATACTTTCTATCCTGAATTTTCTTGGGATAAGGAGTAAAATACTTTTCCATTATTCCAACGGAATAAAACTTTTCGACTTTACTGGTATTCATTGTCTGGAGGGCTTCTTGTTCAAAATCTCCAAAGGATATCAAAAGATCGGTTGATTCTGCACAATTTTTGGAAAGGGGGATGTCATAATCCCAATCCCAGGGTATGGCAATCGTGGGGAATGGGGCATTTTCTATCCCCTTTGGTAAAAGACTCCAGTCAACCTCCCACAAGATACAACAATCAGGTATCCAGCCATGGGGAAGATTTTCAACGACCTTTTCAAAATCGTCATCCGTGTTTATCCGGATATCAACTCCTTCATTGTACCCAAAGGTTATTATTTCATGCCCTTCTGTATTTCTCTCTATATAGTTTTCACAATGGATAGAGGCGAAATGAAATCTTGGAGGAGCATTTCCGAGTCCTAACAAAAGCACCCTCATTTATAAAACTCCTTTACTTTGTGATAATATTTGATGTGCAAATGGATTCAATACATTGAGTTTTTCATAGAACACTTTATTGTCTCTATCTATCCTTTTTTTTAGGTTATTGCAAATATCGGTAATATATTGCTGGATCGAACCATTTGTTTTATGTTCTCTGTAATGATTGGTGGTATAATCCTCCAATATTTCTAGAATTTTATCTGTTCTTCCAAGTTCATCCCATATTTCAATAATTCTTTTTATAAGATTTATATCCTTTGGGTTTGCTTTCAGACAGATAAAAAGGGCATCCACCCAGAAATTAAGTATTAATTCCTGGGCATCATATTGAGAGTAACATGTATCAGAACTAAACCTCTTAAAACTGGCAAATATAGTCTTAAATTCATTTGACTTTTCTCTTGTTGCAATGACTGTCTTCGTTATCGTAAAGACATCTTTCACATCTTCAACTAATTCTTTATCCTTTCGATACAGGTATAATAATTTGATGTATTCAATTCTGAGGTCAATGTTTAATGGTAAAGAATTGCTCGCCTTTTTATACATCATAAGACTCTCTTCTTTGAAACCGAGCATGGCCAATCTATTAGCCACCTTCCAGGCAATTAAACCCGATGCAGGATATAATTGGTAAGATGCCAGGCATGCTTCAAGCCCTTTGTAAATATTCCTTTTATGATCTTCAATCGTGGAAATTAAATAGAGTATCAAAGATTGATATAGGTTTCTTATATTGTCCATTGCATACTTCTCATGCCCGCTGCTTACTACAGATAGATTTTCATTCAGTGAACTTCTTATAAGCAAATTGAATGCATCATAATCACGATTTTGCAAACACCAGGGGTCGATATAACTCTCTTTATCCTTGAACGAACTGAGTGCATCACTCAACGCATTTAAAGCTTCTCTGTAATTACCGACTCTTAAATGTACAATTCCCAGGTGAAAGTACGACATGGTATAGGAAGGATATGCGGATATGGCTTGTTCTAAAAGAGGTATGATCTCTTTCGCCTTATTTTTCAACAGCTCATTTTTATGAAATAGATAATCGAATGTTGTTTTAACAATCGCAAGATTTGTCAGTACTCTCGGGGTTGTCTTGATTGCAAGTGCATTTTTGAATTCTCCGGCACTGAGCACCAGGAATTTACTACCAGGGTTCATAAAAAAAGTTCCGTAAGAACCACTTAAATACGCATAGTAGTAATTTTCACCTCTTCGGATACATTTTTCGTGCTCAGTATATGAATTAAACTTTCTTTCTGATTTTTTATTTTTCAAATACCGTTCTGCAAATGTCAGCATTTCGATAAAACGTTTTCTCGCCTCAAAGTCTTTAGTAATCTTTTCATAAAATTTGTCTGACATTTCCTGTAATGCACTCTCATTATTAAGAAACCGCTCAATTTGTTCAGCAAAATCCTTTTCGGTTATATAAATATAATCTTCGTCAGGAACAAAATATCTTTCTGCACCATCGCCAGTTTCAAGGACAATAGTTCCCTGTCCGCCTGCATCCGTTGTTCGAACCGTCATTGACCCGTGCCTGTTATACGATAAAACAAGTTTAGATTCTCGTAGGAGACTGATGTATTCAGTGTAACTAAGAGATTTATCAACATGGATGTTGTACTTATCAGAAAGGGAACATAGCCTGTATATCCATGCAGAACGGCCTGGCTGGACAGAGTCGTCAATCCAGGTTGTATAAAGGATATCTAATTTTCTATCTCTAATTTTTTTTGGATGGGGATCAATGAATTCTCTCATAATTCCTGCAAAATAGAATGCCTCTGCATTATTTGCTCCAAGCGCCTTAACCGCTTCTTTATCATAATCACCCGTTACTATTGTCAGATCAACAGACTCAATGCACGTCTTGGAATATGGTATGTCATAGTCCCAGTCGAATATGCATGCAACGGTTGGAAACGGGGCACGTTCAATCCCCCGTGGCAATAAATTCCATTCGACCATCCACAACAAACAAATATCAGGCATCCATCCATTTGGAAGCCTTTCTACCACCTTTTCTAGATCGTCTTCCGGATTAATTAGGATATCAACCCCGTCGTTATAACCAAATGTTATGATTTCATACTCTCCCATGTTGCGGGTAATATAGTTTTCACAGTGGGTTGAGGGTGGATTAAACCTGCCTTTTGCATTTCCAAACCCTAAAAGAAGGACTTTCATTATTTATTCTCCGCTACACATGGAGTGGTTTGGGTTATTTTATTCTTGAGATGCTGTAATTTTTGAAGATTCTCCCTTATGGCGTCAATGTTGAATCCTTCATTTATGAGGGCATTGAAAATTTGTTCTGCCTCATCCAATCTTCCCTCGTTTATGTGAATTATTGCCATATTATTCATAAGGGTTCCTTTAATATTATTAACCCTCTCAAGCATTTCAGAAAAAATGGAAAATCCCTCGTTTCTTTTACCTGCAACAACAGCATCCACACCCTTGCTTATCATATCTTCCAGAAATTGAAAAACATGAAACCCATCACATTTTGGCTTAAAATCATCATAGAACTTTTTTAGTCTGCTATATGATACAAGGGGATTGAGCCGGGGTATGTTTCCGTCAAGACCATTCATGAAGCTTTCAAATATTTTTTCGTCGCTATCAATAGGCTCAAAGAAATCAAAGGTTATGCCTCCGTTTCTAAACTTATCAAGTGAGTTTATGAAAAACTTTGAAAGCCACTCCGGGTTATATAGATAGCTTTTTTGAATTGTATATCGAGTAAGCATCCAGTAAAGGATGTTGTCCTTGTTCTGACGGTCTCTTTTTAGTACTTCTTCTACTGCATCAAGATCAGAGGCGTCTGCGATAAAATCCATGTCTCCAAGGTCTAAAAATTTCTTATCCCACAGAAGGGTCTGAAAACAAATGCTGGAACCTAACCCAACTACCATATCAACATAGGCTAGTAGATATTGTGATACACCCAAGTATTTTCCAAAATCTTCGTGATAGATAAAATGAGGATATTGCCTTTCTAGAAAAGCAATTGTTTCGTTACTGCAAGGGTTTAAGAGTTGAGGGGGATAGGTTACTACCACACCAATATTTTGAGGAATTTGTTCCAGAATATGTACTAAGAACTGATACTCATTTTTTATATTTAACTTACATGGTCCATGAAAACCATAATGGTTCACACCCACTAAAGGTAATAATACCAGATGATCAAATTTCTCTTTCTGAGGATTTAAGAGTCCATCATATGGAGATTTATTTCGTATAATAGATTGGCACGTACCTTTAAATTTACTGAGGTAATCCAGTTGTGCTGTTGTAAATGGTATTTCTTTAATTTCATTTCGAAATTTATTCATGAATGATGAATGCCCAAAATACATTCCCAGGGGGTCGAGGTACGGCACCCAAGGATACGGTGGTTCACTGAGAAAACTTACCTCATGGTGTAGTATTAGTGAGTCGGGAAACGCCTTTCTAAGGAATGGTGCGGGGGTAAAGGTTATGATTATGTCCGGAACAAAATCGGAAAAATATTTCCTCATGAGAGCTACGTAGTATGACATCTGTCCATCGGTATAGGTCTCCTTATACCACGCTATGGATAATTCAACAGCATCTCCAATCAATAAAGGAAACAATTCTTTTTGTGGAAGTATCTTTATTATTGCATCATCAATTATTCCGTATTTTTGTGCTAAAGGTTCATTTATAGTTATACAATATTCAAATCGTTCAGCACTATCAGATTTTTTAAGGGTATTGATGATGTCCAGGGTAAAATGGTTCAGCCACCATTCTCTCAGATAAGGGTTCCCTAAGTCTATCCGCGGTTCTATGTAAAAAAGTATTTTTGTTTTAGAATATTCCAATTTCATGGCCTGCCAGTGATTGACCTCTCTGTTCCTCTTTAACAAGATAATCATACGTTTTTATCGCTTGTTCGTAATCTTGCGGATAGCCAATATCAACCCATGTCCCATCTATTGTATAGCTAAAGACCTTTTTCTTTGTCTTGAGTGATTTCTCAATTAAATCTGTCATATCAAAATACGTATCTTTGGGAATAGCATCGATAAGTTCAGGATTTAAAATATAAATACCCGCATTGACATATATGTTAAGCACGGGTTTTTCAAATAGACCTATCAGCCTTTCGTTTGCAATCGTTACTGCACCATAAGGTACCTGGAGATCGTGCCGCTTAACCGACACGGTGATGTCTGCTTTTCTTTTTATGTGGAAATTATGCATGTCCTTAAAATCTAAATTTGTCACAATATCTGCGTTTGTAAGAAAAAATTCCGAGTTAATATCCCGTGGCAATAATCGGAGTGATCCAGCCGTTCCTAATGGTTTATCTTCTCTGATGCAAGTAATATTTACCTTCAGTGCCCTGCCATCAGCAAAGTAATTCTCAATAATGTCAGCAAGGTAATTTACCGTTATAAAAAAATTGTTTACGCCAATATCCCTGAATTTTTCGATTAGTATTTGAAGGATTGGTTTCTCGCCGATTTTTAACATGGGTTTCGGAATTTTATCCGTAAGAGGCCTCAATCTTTTGCCAAAGCCTCCTGCCATGATAACAACAGGTATATTTAATAATCCTTCTTTTCTGAAACTTGTTTCATAGAAAATACCTAAAATACGGTTTTCTTTATCCACAACTGGTAAATGACTAATCTTTTTATCTGCAAAACTCCTGCTTATTTCGCCCTTTGTACAATCCATTGAAACGGTGACCGGTTTTCTGACCATTATCTTTCTAACGGGTTCTTCCAACATGATCCCGTTCAGAATGGCCCGTCTGATATCTCCATCCGTTACGATCCCTACCAGTCTTTTCTCCTTATCAACTACCAGGGCAATTCCGCTGTGTGTATTGTTAATTAAAGCTATCGCATCTTTAAAAGTACTGTTTTCACCTACAATAATCTGATCAGCTGGTGATAGTAAGTCTTTTAAATATCCATCATTAGACATGTAATAGCCCCTTTTCTAAAATAACTTCAGCAAGGGAGAAATCCAGGATATCGTTGATATCGATGCTTTTCTGGCGGGACATTACAAATCCTACGGTATCAGGTCCCAGGTAGCTTTTTTCTCTCATCAGGATGTCCCTTTTCCCCATGTAGATCGCCCCGTTAAGAGAATAAATATTTGATAAGTCCTGTCTCCTGTGCCCGGTATGAAACACACTTGAAACAGGCCTCAAATACCTATCACACAGAGAATACATCCAGTAATAATGATCATCCGATTCTTTGAGACTGACGAGACGGCTGGCATTGTGTTCTTTAAACAATGCATAAGCTTCAACAATTGTCTGTGAATCCCTGAACGGTGAAGTCGGCTGGAGAAGCGTTACTATATCAGGAATATAATTTTCGTTTTGCTCCAGCCACTGGATTGCATGAATTACTACATCCATACTTTTTGCCTCATGGGTGGCTAACTCTTCAGGCCGCATAAAAGGGACTTCTGCACCGTAAGAAGCCGAAATGTCAGCAATTTTCCTGTAATCGGTGCTGACAATTACCCTATGAAATATTTTACTCTGCAGGGCTGCTTCTATCGTATATGCAATGAGTGGCTTTCCACACAGTGGACGAATATTTTTCCCGGGTAACTCAACAGAACTACCCCTTGCAGGAATAATGGCTATCACTCGTCAGCCTCCTTTGCGATAAATTCCGCCTCATGGCATTGTCCTGGGCTGATGGTATTGTACAGACACCGCACATTGGTATCGTGTGATAGAGCCCCTCCACGTGAGCCTTTCGAATTGTAGTATATCGCTCATTATGCCAGATGTCGTGCAAGGATTTTGTTTTCCAGCACCCGACAATATATTTTCCCCAATTATCTGCACAGCAGACGCCTACGTTCCCATTCAATCTTAAAAACATCCTCTGATAAAGCTGAGCACAGACAAAGCCATGAACTATGGATTTTATACTCCTGTTATCAGGATTACGATACTCATCAAAGCCAATCGCATCGGCTGTATCCTGAAATAGCTTGACAAAATCCTTTCTTAATTCAGGATCATCAGACATCATAACCATAGATATCCTTACCTGAACATGTGGGAATCTTTTCATTTTAAGCTTATAGAAATTTTTAATATTTCTCAGGACGTCCTCATACTTTGCACCAAATCGTATCTGTTCATATTGCTTTTTGTATGGAGAATCAAACGACAAAAAAAGCTTATCCAGACCAGCCTCTAACAGCTTTTCGCTTATCTCTTCGGTCAGAAGTGATCCATTTGTATTGAACATAACATCTTCAATACCTTTATCCTTTGCATACTTCACAAATTCAACAATGTTGGGATGAACCAGAGGTTCACCAAGGTAATTCAATTTAATACTGTACAGACCATGAGTTGCGCCTTGATCAATGATGTACTGGAAATCCTCAGGCATCATTATTCCCGGATTTAAAAAATTATTTTGGGCAACCATCAGCGTCCTGGGACACATCGGGCAAAGGAGATTACACAAAGTTGTAATTTCAATATCCAGGTGTAAGGGGAAATTGGACACTATCTGTTTCTCTGGTAATTCCGACCAAAGTCCACGATATTCATAATACCTGCGATTTTTTAGCTTTTTCCAGTCCTCTCGTACAGTAATTTCATGGTACGTCTGGTTTGGTCTTATTTTGTAAACATTTAATTTCATGGTGTCCGTTACCATATTTCTTTAAGAATCGTAAAGGCTTCTGCATATTTTAACGCGGCAGTTGCGCCCCTGAAAGTTGCCAGTGCCTTTATATTTTCTTTACTCCTGGGGAAAGGAAACCTTCTTAGTTCATTTTTATATATCTTCATAATGGCAAGTTTTTTATCCATGTAATTTGTTATGTCAGAAAAACTATTCGGAATGAATGCGTTATCTAACACGGCCGGAGCAAATTCAGTTTCTGAAATAACTTCATACATGAGAATTTTTTTAATAAATGGGTAACGAAATGTTTTTGTTGCACTTACCATAACGTCAAAAGTAACCCTATGATCTGAATGTACATCGCTTCTATTGGGTATATACACAACTTCTGGTTTTATTTTACCTATAACATCAGTTACCCGTTCGATTATTTGTCGTTTCGGTAGCGTATCAAGTTTTGTTGCGGGGAAATCTAATTTAAAGAATTCATCAAAGTTATATGCTCTTGCGGCAGCATCAATCTCTTGTTGTCTGGAATTGATTGCCTTCTTTCCGTATTTATCCTGTTGTAAAATATTTGTTAATATGAGCCAATATACCTGATTCCCAATGGCTTTATATTTTAAAATGGTTCCTCCGCAACCCAATGTTTCGTCATCAGGATGGGGGGCTACTATTAAGATCTTTTTCATTGGTTTTACTTTAAAATGTCATTTTTTTTTGCAATAATGCCTTATTTAAGGGGATAGACTCTAAAACATCTGCAATTATTTTTGAGGCACCGCCGTTTCCGTAAGGGTTTGAACAATTGAGTGCTTTTCTACGAAAATCATTATTATTAAGAGCCGTGTTGATTGCATTTATGATGGCATTTTTCTGGTAGGGGACATCAATAACATTTTCAGCCCTTAGTCTACCGTCCTGCCTCGTTCCAACATTTACACAAGGTATTTTAAAAAAAGGGGTTTCCATGAGACCACTACTTGAATTACCCACAACAACTGAGGCTATTTTCATAAATCCAAGATAACGTTTCCACCCAAGACTTATTACGATTCTGAAATGAGGAATGGAAGCATATTCTGAAATTGCTTTTATGATCTGATCAGAGCCAGGATCATTGCTTGGATAGGTAATGACAGCCTGATACCCACATTCCCTCAATGCTTCAAGACTTGCTTTTACCTGATTGTATGCCATTTCGATTTCAGTAGTTACCGGATGCTGGGTAAAAAGAATTATTGGTTTTGTTATGTCAATATTGTATTCTTTCGAAAGTTCATCAGCAGTTGCGTATCTGCTGCTCAAAATATTGTCTATAACAGTTGAACCAACATTGAAAACCCTCCATTTTTCTTCGCCAAGATTGAGTATTCTATTGTAGGAACTCTCATTTGTAGTAAAATGCAAGTGCGCGAGCTTCGTTACGCAGTGTCGCACCGAATCGTCAAGATGCCCTCCCTGGGAAAGGTCACCACCAAAAAGGTGGATAATGGGTATATTCAAATAATAGGCAGTAACAGCTATAGCAAAGGTCTCATAACGGTCGCCAGCTAAAATAATCAAATCTGGTTTTAATTTGCTGAGCATATGTGCGCCATGTTGCGTGATGGAAGAAAATAACAAGAGCAGTTCGACTCCTTTATCCGTATGGTTAATGGACAGGGGAATTTTTCTAACGTTCCTTATAGAAGATATATCAATTTCTGCAACTGTTCTTCCGAAATCTTCTAACAAATGGCTGCCAGAAATTATGAGATGTATCTCAAGCGATGTCCTCGAAGATAGTTCTTCGATTACAGGATTTAATAGTCCGTATTCAGCCCTGTTACCAGTAAAAACGGCTATTTTCCTTTTATTCATTTTTAATACCCCTCAGAATTACCATCTCCTTGGAAACCACAATAGGGGATATATCATGGGCATCTATTGTTTCTATGTTTGGTTTGGAAACACATTTTTTCACAGATTCTTCAAAAAGTAGTGTTGCTGTATAATACTCCAGGAATTCTTTTTTACCCGGGAAAACCAGTTTGCTGGGTATTATATTGAACGCAACATCTGTAAATAGGGTCTTCAATACAGGGTAAAATTCCTTCTCAAGCCGTTTTGTTCTTTTGTCTATCTTTTCGCATCTTCCAAAACCAAATATTCTCTTGTTAAATTCGTACAGTTCCTTTGCATTATTATCCGCTGGTCCAATGAGGAAAACTTCTCCTGACCGACGTAAGACCCTCTTAATTTCCCTAAGTATTGCTGTTACATCATCAATGTAGTATATTGCAAACGATGATATAACGTAGTCAAAACTCCCTTCAAGAAAGGGCATCCTGGCGTTCATGTCCCATTTCAACAATAATGTACGAGTAATACAGTTTTGCTTACTTGCTTCCCAAAGGAGTTCGTCGGACTTATCGATTCCGACCACCAAACCACTCTCTCCAAGCATTTTCCCAAATACAGGGAAAAGATTACCATTGCCGCAACCTAAATCAAGAAGGGCTGCTCGGGGCATTAAGTTCAGATGTGAATTGAGCCAATCCTCCAGGCTAAAATTGGAAAAGTGTTTGTGAGCATTGATCCTTACAGCCAGATTTCGCTGTGTTTCAGTATATTCAAGTACATTGGCACTGCTGTTATTGCCGGAATTCATATTGTGATAATCTCGTCTTGAGAAAAATTTCTGGTAGCCATCCTTCCTATAACGCGATACCACTCCATTGGGCTTAAACCATTACCGGGCCTTTTAGCAGTTATATTGTGCCTTGTGAAAATTTCTCCTTTTTTAATATCCTTCGATGCTACAATACTTTTTCTTCCGATAGTCTTATTATTTGCTTCTGAAGGAGAAACCTTTTTAATGCCGCTACCAAGCGCCTTTTCAACATTTCTGATTGCCTTTACCATATTTGCTAATTCACGAGGTTCCAGAGATGCCTTGTGATCAGGACCTTCCATATTTTTGTCTAGAGTAAAGTGTTTTTCAATTACCGATGCTCCAAGAGCAACTGCAGCAATAGGAATATCTATACCAGGCGTATGATCGGAATATCCAACATCCACCTTGAAGGCGTCTCTTATGGTAAGCATTGCATGTAAGTTAACATCCTCATAAGGAGTAGGATATTCTGTATTACAATGCAAAATCTTGATATTGTTTCTTGGTGTTCCTGCTTCGATAAGTGTATCAAGTGCGTCTTCTATTTCACCCAGGTCGGCCATGCCCGTTGACATAATTACGTTTTTCTTGAGGTTTCCAATTTTTCTCAGATAGGGCAGATTAGTTATTTCACCAGACGGTATTTTAAAAATATGAAGTCCGAGTTTATGAAGCAGTGAGACACTGTCGAGATCAAAGGGAGTCGATAGAAACAAAATACCCTTTTCATTACAGTATGCTATAAGTTCTTTGTGTGCATGATAGTCCAGTTCCAATGACTTCAGCATATCACGTTGTGAACCATCTGAATTGGTTGATTTCCTTTGATATTTTGCCTTCAAGGCAAATCCGCTGGCCAGTTTTTCAGCTTTGAATGTCTGAAATTTTACCGCATCGGCATCAGCGCTTGCAGCAACATCGACTAGTTTAAGGGCTGTACCCAGATCACCATTGTGATTAACCCCAGCCTCTGCAATAATAAAAACCGTATTCATTGTTATTCTTATTTCTCTGGTTTGTATTCGAATTTGTAACCGGCCAACTTAATGTATGTGCCAGGCATACGTGGATAGGTGGTTGCCCTGATGCGTTTTTTTATTTCGCCTTCTTTCATATCCAGGGAAATCTCGCAAAGTTTTTCCAACTCTTTTCTGGTATAAGGTTTTCTTTTCCATGTTTCATTATTCTTTGGAAGAGATTTTTTCGTTATAATCAGGTCTACGACTTCAAAAAATAACGAAAGCATATAGCCATAACTTTTGATACTTAGACTATAAACTGAATCAGATTCCAGTAATGGAAAGCGTTTTACAGCGATTAATTTACCCGTATCAACTCTTTCTGCCATATGATGCACGGTAACACCGTACGTTTTCTCATTGTTGTACAGGGCAAAATTAAAGCACCCGATACCAGGGTATTCAGGGGGTGCAGGATGAAAATTGATATTCCATAACGTTGTTTTTTCTAATATCACCTTTGGAATTATCCATGGCGACAAATACGAAAGTACTATATCCGAAGACTCATGGTGGGCTACAGCAGGAAATGGATCACCGGTCTTACCCTGATAAACAGACACACAGTCGAAATGTCCATGTAAATACTCAATGCATTCTTTAACTGTGGGCTTGTTAACTTTGGTAAATAAACTAACCTTCAAGAAATGAACTCCTTTAGAACTTCACATACGTAATGGATATCATCTTCGCCATTAAGCGCCGAACTTGGCAGGCAAATCCCTTTCTCATAAATATAGTGCGAATTATTGCAATAGGGGCGTCTAAATAAATATTTTTACACATTATAAATTTCCGACTTGTACATCTTTAGATTGTCCTTCTTTTTGAACCACTCAACTGTCTCCGCCAACCCTGAATCGATGGTGTATTTTGGTTTCCAGTTCGTTAATCCTCTTATTTTTTCGTTACTTCCTAATAGTCTTTCGACCTCACTCTTTTCTGGCCTTATCCTCCGTTCATCCGTCGTCACCCTTACTTCTGGATTTATCTTATCAATAATTTTGTTTGCAAGTTCTCCAACAGAAATTTCAGTTTGTGTTGCAATATTTATTTCTTCTCCAACTGAATTATCCGATTTCGCTATTGCAATAAAGCCATCAACCGTGTCATTTACATACACCATATCCCGAGTTGGATGTAATGCTCCGAGCTTTATCACTTTTTTCCCTGATAGAAGTTGGATAATAATTGTAGGGATTACCGCCCTTGCTGACTGCCGAGGACCATACGTATTAAAGGGCCTTACTATTGTTACTGGCAGGTCAAAAGACCTATAAAAACTCTCTGCCAGGGTGTCAGCGCTAATCTTTGTGGCAGAATATGGAGATTGTGGTTGAAGTGGGTGCTTTTCATCAATGGGAACATACTGTGCCGTACCATATACCTCAGACGTGGAAGTAATAAAAACCCTTTCTACAACAAAATCCCGACATGCCTGTAAGATGTTTAAAGTACCTTTGATATTGGTATCTATATAGGAATCTGGTGAATAATAGGAATATGGAATGCCAATTAAAGCCGCCAGATGAAAGACTATTTTTATCCCTTTTATCGCGTTTCTAACGCTATTTGGGTCTCTAATATCACCGGTAAATATTTCAACATCTTTAAGGAGTTCTTTTGGGAAAGTATTCAGCCAACCCCAGGAATTAAAGGAATTGTAAAGAACAAAGGCCCTGATTTTGCAATGTTCCTTCAATAGCCGCTCTACAAGGTGACTACCGATAAAACCTTCAGAGCCGGTAACGAGAATTTTTTTATGCCTTAATATCATTACTCTTTCTTTTCAATAATTACAAACTTCCAGGGCTGAATAATATAGTTATTCGCTTGCATTCCATTTACAACAGTCGTTAAGTTGTGCGGGACTTTTTGATAACAATTCTTGGAATTGACGATTTTGTCAGGATTAAAGCTGTTGTCTTCAATGAAAGTGTATTCTTTTACATTACTCAATTTTCTAATGAGACCCTCGATATATGCTTTAAAATATATATTAAAATATTGAAAATAGACAGGTTCTCCCTCTTCGGTATATTCTTCAGGTGAATCGATCTGTTTAATCCGAAAAGAGATATTACCTATAAGCGTTCTAATAACGACAAATTTTCTGGTTATTCTCCAGAGTTCCCTAATAGGTTTTTCAATGGAAGGTAAATGGAGAAGTAAATTGTTGCACATTGTTATATCTGCAAAATTATTTCTCACCGTTAAGTGAAAGATATCGCCTACTTCAAAATTTGTATGTAATCTTAAAGGGTTGGTATTTCGTTCAAACAACGCTTTTTTAGCCATCTCAATATAATATGGAGTGGCATCTATACCATAATACTTGAATGGGATTTTTAATGTATTATCCAATGACACAAGATAGTGCCCAGCGCCACATCCGATATCCATAATGAGGTAATTTTCTTTAGCAATGCTTGAGATTGCTCGTGCAGCTGATTTACTGCTTTCCATTTCAGGCAAATTCCCAATTGCGCGTGCAAAGAAAACATTTCCGTATTCTTTTGCTTTGTTCCAGACTCTCCAATTATTATTCATTTTATTTTATGTTGTCTCTAGTACTCGTAGATATTAATAATACACATAACTCTATTGGAAGAGGGAAGATAGTATATCCTGGGTTTGCAAATGTATCATCTTGTCGTGATACATGAAATATAAATATAGTGAATGGTTATTTTAAAAATTGGGCTATCCGCTTCACAGTCATTCATACTATATGTTGAGAATGTAGCAATCAAATGGTAGTCCTATTAAAGAATTT
Organism: Candidatus Brocadia sp.; assembly: GCA_021646415.1. NCBI lineage: Bacteria > Pseudomonadati > Planctomycetota > Candidatus Brocadiia > Candidatus Brocadiales > Candidatus Brocadiaceae > Candidatus Brocadia > Candidatus Brocadia sp. The sequence continues at coordinate 54,164 of SOEU01000003.1, read as the reverse complement.
GATTGTTTTCCTTTTTATAACCACTTGATAATTTATCGAGCATACTGGCTATTAATCAAAAACAAAGTAATCTTTCCCGATGCCAAGATTATCGAGCAAACCAAATACATAATCGATGTCATCCTGATCAAAATACCTTTTCCATTTGCCAATACTACCATCAAACACATGTCTTATTCCGCCTGGCTTGGGGTTTAAATAATGATGAGTAATGGCTTTGGGAGTGACAGATTCCAATAATTTCATATTCTCTATTTTCGTCAGATCAACCGCTTTATCGAATGGGTCTTTATATGCGCCATTATCAATTGATCCAAGAAAAAAATTTCCAATTTCTCTTAATTTCGTGTACCTATTTCGAAATACATCTTCGTAACGTACAAAGAGGAGGTCATCCCCAAGAATATTTTTCATAATATGATAGGTAAAAAAATAGTAGACATAAGATGTGGCCCCACCAGTCCTGATAAATTGCTTAAAAGTATCTACCTGTATAAGGTTTCCATTTTTGTCTTGCATAATACTTCTTGGCCTAGGGGCAATCTTTTGATCGTACATCCACCAAGCACGTCCGTAAGATACCAGTTGATCCAATGGGTTCCGATACATGAAAACGATTTTTACATTCTTATTTTTTAACAGGTCGCAGTGTGTGGCAAGTCCATTATCCCTCAGATATTCATTCCCCCAGTCATATCCAGGAGCGGCAGGGTACTTCAACGAAGCAAGTTTCTCCCGATAATCTTCAGGAACATAATAGTTGTACTCAGGGCAGTAAAAATGTGCGATAGCAAATAAATCGATTCCGATGCCATCTAGTTCCAAAAAAAATGGGTCATATGGATCATATTCTTTGCTTCCTTTACACAATGAATCAAAAACAGCCCAAAAATACTGCATGCTCCATGTTCCCGATTTAGGTAAACTAGAGATCATGCATATTTTCGGATTATTCTTTTTTAAAGACGTTACCCGCACAGCTGTTTTACTTTGACTCCTGGAGAGAAGATATTCTAAGGTTTCGTTAGCTTTAGAATCTGGTTTTACTTCTCCGTGGATACCATGGTTATTTAACTTTAATGCAAGTTCCTTATTATGATTTTTCAGTAGATTGAGTTCCTCCATGATCATTTTTTTCTCATGCTCGAGTGTGTTTATATGATTATCCCGTTTTTGTATTTCAAAAATAAGGTTTTTGCACAAATCGCTGACTTTGGCATATTCGTCCAGGATGGATTTATTTTCTTTTTTAAGAATATCTAGTTCAGATAATGGCATGCAAATTTATTCCCTTTTGGTTTTTGTCGACTGTTCTAAAGAGTACTTGATTTTAATTCTAAAAATATAGAAATAATTCCATAAACTTTGGAAAGCAATCTTAATACCAAATACTCGGATGGATTCATTTCAGAGGTATGAAAATGTTGAGGGAGAAAGCATAATGGGATAAGCAGAAGGCAAGAGTCTAAGAGGATAAAATATAACTACATAAGTATTGGAAATTGTTTAAGCTGGAGTGGATGAATTTTGCTTATTTAACAGGGATGGATTGTATTGATAGAATAAAATCCCGCGCAATAAACACGTTACTGAAGGTCTAATTGCAATACCTAACGTCTAATCACAACTCTTGCGTGAAAACTTAAATGGATTGGAAAATTATTTTTGAAGAGAAAAATCTTTATTATGAACAGAGAGGAAATGTTTAAAAAATAGACATGGTGTTTAAAAAAATGGTAGTTTAGAGAAGGATTACGCGAATATTGTATCTAACGCCACCTTAAAACCGGTTAGGATTGTTGAGCCTATACTTTCGTCTTTTTGTACCTTGCCAATAAGGATAAATTTACCGTTCTCGTTTTTATAAGATTCAACCCACTTTTCCATCGGATCGACTATCCAGTATTCCTTTACCCCGTGCTTTGCATAAATATCCTTTTTATGTATCAGGTCATAATAGGCAGTAGTAGGGGATAATATCTCTATAATAAGATCCGGGGCACCTTCTATTTTTTCCTTTTTAATGATTCCAACCCTATCGTTTGAAATAAAGATTATATCCGGTTGGTATGTTTCTTCATCTTCAAAATATACATCGACTGGTGCATGGAGGACTTTTCCCAATTTTTGTTTAAGCTCTGCATGTTCATAAAGTAGATATCCAAGCCGTTTTGATATTTCCTGATGATATGTGGATGGCGCAGGTGTCATTACGAGTTTTCCCCCTATTAGCTGGTACGGTTCTCCTTCGGGGAGTTTTGCATAATCATCGTATGTATAGATTTTCTTTTCATCCGGGGCAGCGTCTATTTCTGTCGTTCCTCTCATAAAAATTCACTCTCTCACAAAAAATAAATTGTACTAAAGTACCTAAGCCATAACCAAAAGAATACCATTAAATAAAAGGATAAGGCAAGAAGTTTTCCAATTGCATAACAGTTGGAAGAGAAAAACGAGGCTTTCGGTTCTCAATAAAAATTTTATTTCAATATGTCAACGAATCTTTTTGGTTCATGATATAAAGTCAGATAATCGCGGGGGACTCCAATATCGATAAAGAAACCATGTACAATTATCCCATATAACCCATGATTTACAAGAGAAGGCAGGATTTGATTCTCCAAAGAAACATTGCCGGAAGAAATACCATGAAAAACTTCGCGACGAAAAATGTATACTCCTCCGTTAATCAAGCCATCCCTTTCCGAACTCTTTTCAACAAATCTTACAACTTCTCCTTTTTCATTCCGTTCTACCCTGCCATAACGACTTGTATTCTGTGTCTGTACCAGTCCTATAGTAGCCTTTGCGTGCCAGGCATAATGGCGAGAAACCAATTCATAAAAATCTGCATTTAAAAAAGAATCTCCATTCATTACAATGAATTCATCATCGTCAACATGAGTTAGAGATTGCCTTATAGCTCCTCCGGTTCCCAGAGGCTCTTTTTCTTTGGAATATCTAATCTTAACCCCAAAATTTTTACCATTACCAAAATACGCTTTAATCACGTCACCCTTATAACCAATAGAAAGAATTATTTCTTTAATTTTCCATTTAGCAAGCTGTAATACTAAATATTCTAAAAATGGTTTTCCAGCTACAGGGGCCATAGGTTTCGGTACATCTTTGACAACTTCCCTTAATCGTGTTCCAAAACCCCCGGCTAAAATGATAGCTTTCATTTCCTCACTCTATTTATAGTGTACACTTTAGCCTTTTGAAAAACCGTATATTTATATACAATCTGCATGAAAGGAAATACGTAGCGCTGGTGGTTTATCTCCCGCACAGGCCGACCACAAGGGTTCGGCGCTACCTTTTTCACAAAGCTAAATGTTACTTTATAGTGAACCAAAAAGTAAGGTGTCATTCCTCGTATCAAGTACGTGGCATGTTCTGCGAAAGCAGGAATTAAATCAAGCCTTCGGCGACTTTCTCAATGTAGAGCGACGAGCCTCGTCGTTCTACAACCGCAGCTTTGAAATTCCTTGTATGTTAAATTAGGTTTGCCGGGTAAAACAAATTTGCCTTTTTCTGTCATTCCTGTGTAAACGGGAATCCAGATAAAGAAAGCGAATGGATTCCCACTTGCGTGTGAATGATATCGAAGAATAGAACGTCAACTTTTTTAAGACGTTTACAAGAGTTTTTGATGTCCTGCAATTGCTATGAGGGCGGCGGTTGCAAGGAACGGAATTTCACCACGTAAAACTGCCTTTATCAACACGTCCGGCTCTATAAAGACAATCTCAGTCTCTTCCATGTCATCTTTATCCTGATCGGCAATCTTTTCTAATCCACGTGCGATAAAGAAATGAGCCCTTCCACAGCCTTTGTTCCCGTCAACAAGAAAAGAGCCAATAGATCGCCATTCACGGGCACTGTAACCGGTTTCTTCAAGAAGTTCTCTTTTTCCCGCTTCAATTGGGGTTTCCCATTCTTCCAGGCAGCCTGTAGGCAGAGTCAGGGAAATGGAACCCAAAGCATGCTTGTACTGGCGTTCAAGCAGTATCTTATTGTCTGCGTCTCTTTGTGCATAAATCATTACGTACTCTGGCAACTGAATGCGGTAATAGTCAGCTACGATCCTTCCACTGGGGAGTTTGACTTTATCCACATGTATTTTGACCCATGGCGGGGCGGAAAATCGCTCCTGACTACTAAGAAGTTTCCAGGGTCGTAGTTTTTTTGGAAGGGCATTATTCGTTTTGGTTGGCATTGGTTGCTCAAGCATATTTTTGTAAAAACTCCTCAATTGTCTTAAGTATAAAATCACATTCTTTCCTGCCCAGATCCTGATGTACTCCGATATGTATTCCGTTTTCCCCAATATATTCAGCATTGGGGAAATCACCCCTCTTATGTCCCAGGAAACTAAAGCCGGGACACTGGGTGGGTATGGAAGAAAATAGATTTCTTGTGTCAATTCCATTTTTTTCTAAATAATTTACCAGTTGTGCCCGTGTAAATCTGACGTTCTCTTGAATGATAATGGGAAAGGCATGGGGGCCTATTTCTTCACCGGGCTCTTTTTCAATGGTTGCCAGGAAAGATTCAAATTTTTTGGATTTTTCTATAAGGTAATAGAGATTTTCTCTTCTTTTCTTGAGGATATCTTCATATATTTCAAGATTTCCCAAACCAACGGCAGCCTCCAATTCATTCATTTTTGAAGAGAACCCTACTCGCTCAAAAATAAATCGTATATCTTCATTTTCTCCGTATCGGAATCTCTTCGAACAATAAGCAGATGCCGTATTGAGAACACAACTTTCACACTTGCATGCCCTCCCGTGACTTCGTAAAGATCGTAATATTTCTGCAAAATCAGGATTGTTTGTAGTTACTATTCCACCTTCTACCGTTGATATTATATGCGCTACATAGAGACTAAAGGCCGCCATGTCTCCCAGCGCACCTGCACTTGTACCTTTGTATAAGGCTCCATGTGCCTCTGCAGCATCTTCTATCACAATTAAATTATGCCTCTTCGCAATGACGTTAATTGCGTCCATTTCTGCTGGTTTGCCCATAAGATGAACTGGCATTATTGCCCGTGTCTTTTTTGTAATAACGTTTTCTATCTTTACTGGGTCGATATTCAGGGTCTTTCTGTCGACATCAACAAAAACCGGCGTGAGGCCAGCCTGTAAAACTGCGTTACCGGTTGCCACGAAGGAAAGGGCCGGAACGATGACTTCATCCCCTCGTTTTGCTCCGTAATCGTGTAAAACTGCTAGTGCCAAAGCATCGGCATCCGTTCCCGAGCCAAGCGCTATAGCTTCTTTTACGCCTACAAGCTCAGCAAATCTTTTTTCAAGTTCTCTTACATATTTCCCGCTTGATAGCCTGTTTGACCTGAGTGCATAGTCTATTAATTCTTTCGACTTCTCTGTTACTGTTACCGTGCCAAATGGTATCTTCACTTATACTTCATCTCCTGATTCTTCACTGTAGTACACAATACGGCTTCCCGATGCCTCGAATCCGAAGGGAACGTGCAACAAAAACCCCAACGTCTCCTTCAGCTTCTCTCTATCTTCTGGTTTCACAAAAAACAAAATAAAACCACCACCACCTGCCCCCAGGATCTTGCCGCCTATGGCTCCCGCCTTGCAGGCCATCTCATAGACATGGTCAATGTGGGAATTCGACACCTTATTCGACAGATTCTTTTTAAGTTGCCAGCTCTCGTGAAGTAACTTCCCGAAATCAGCAATGTCATCATTGCCATTCAGGATAGTAATTGCTTCTTCGACCATGCTTCTCATGGTTTGGAGTTCATGGGTCTTATCCTTTATTCTGGAAATCTGATCCTGAGCTATCCTGGAGGCAATTCGTGTAAAACCGGAAAAAAATAACATCAAATGGTTTTCCAATTCCTGCAACCTGGCCTGACTAATGGTTACTGGACTGATTTCAAAGTGGTGATCATTTGAAAATTCGATCTTATTCAAACCACCAAATGAGGCAATAATCTGATCCTGTGAACCTACGTTTTCCTTTATCATCTCCTGCTCTATATGGATTGCATCAATCGCCAGTTTCCTCTTTGATACCATTTTTCCATCCAGGGCATACAATGCATGGAGTAACCCTACGGTGAACGATGAACTCGAACCAATCCCCGATCTGGCTGGAAGGTCTCCATCATGGTGGATTTCTAAACCTTCAGAAACATTCATAAATTTAAATGTTTCTCTCACAGATGGGTGAAAGATTTCATCATTTTCATTAACCTGTTCGAATTTTGAATATACAATCCTATGTTTATATTCAAAAAAAGGGGGGAGTTTTCTACAGCTTATATAACAATACTTATCGATAGTAGTCGACAAAACAGCACCACCATTTTCGTGAAACCATGAAGGGTAATCAGTTCCCCCACCAAAAAAGGAGATGCGAAAGGGTGTTCTGCTGATAATCATCCTGGAGACCTCCTTAAAATCACGTAGTAACATTTGCCCTGTACCATGCCATAGTTCTTTGTATTCCCTCATCTAAAGAAACTTGTGGGTACCATCCCAGAGTATTCCTGGCTTTTGTTGTATCAAGACAAAGCCTGGTTTTTATCGTTGGTTTTGATATATCGTATTCGATAGTGATGTTCCTGCCGGACTGGGCTACTATTTTTTTTACAAGTTCATTTATAGATATAGAGCTACCATAGCCAATGTTAAACAATGCAAACCTTGTTCCCTGTTTATCAATCGCAAGCTTTAAAAAATCCACGAGATCTGAGACATATAAAAGATCCCGTTCCTCTTCTCCACTGCCCCACACCGTGATCTTCCCATTATTTTCGGCAGTCATAACCTTTGTTACCGTTGCTCCAAAGACGTGCGATCTTTCGAAATCAAATTTGTCATACGGACCGTAAATATTTGAATGCCGTAGAACAGTATATTTGGTGTTACCTATCCTTGAATAAAATTCACACATCTTTTCGATATAAACCTTTGTCCATCCCGCACCGAAGTAGTTTGGATGCATTTCCTTGTTTGGATCAAAATCCGTTTCTTTCACCGGCAGGTCGCTTGATTGATACATAACGGTACAACTAAAAAATAAGACATGTAATGCCCTGTTTTCGTAAGCAGCCCTGAAGATAAGCGAATTCATGACTGCATTATCGGTAACGTGATAATAAGGCTTTGTAATAATTTCTTTTGCACCAGAAGTTGTGGCCGCTGCCTGGATAATTATGTCCATTCCCTTTACTACCCTGGTTACATCTTCCTTATGAGTGAGATCTGCGTGTATCATTTTGATTTTGGGATCCTGTAATGGCTTTGAATCAAAATATGTGCCGTAGACTTCAAAATCGTCTCTTTTTATAAGAGTCTCAGCAATGTTTCTTCCGATGAATCCGGTGGCACCGCATATCAGGACTTTTTTCTTATGCACTTTCCCAAACCTCAATAAACTGATTGAGAATTTCCTTTGGTGTCTTTTTAAACGCTGGAAAGAACGCTGTTATCCTGTCATTTGATATATTCCCAACATCATACAAATAGGTACCGAATCGTACCTTTTTATTGAGTAAATTGGCTACCTCAGAAAGTAAGATATTACCTGTTGATGCCACATTGAATATGCCCTTAATGTCATTGTGTATTGAAAACGTAATGAAATCTAAGATATCTGAATGTAAAACATAGTTAAATCGTGAATTGCCCGAGAGAAATAAAGGTTCTTTTCCCCCTTCAATAATTGTCGTGAGTGTGTTCTTTCTCGCATATTTGCCCAGAAGCGTGGTTGGCCTTAAGATGAGAAAATTGCGTCCTTTTTTTCCCACAATAGATTCTGATATAAGTTTGGTAGTTGCATATATTCCTTTGATAGTATCAATACGAATCAATTCATCCTCTGCATGAGTGTCAGAATTCTTCGGATATAAGTCTACCGTTGAAAAAAATATAAACTTTTTATGAGGAATAGACACCAACTCGTTCGTGAGAAATACGTTGTCTTTAAAATATTGATAAAGTAAATCAGAAGTTATATCTTTTTGTGAATTAAAGGCGCAATGGATAATGACGTCTACACCGTCTCTTTTTATCTTCTCAAATTCTTCTGCGGATGTTGATCTGGTGATACCCGTTCCACCGAGATTTTCATAAATGTATTTCCCTATGCCGCTGAGTACCCCGGTAATAAGTATTCTCACACTAACTCCCTGTTTCTACGTGTCTTTTGCTGGTTGAATCGTTTCGCTGGTTCAATCGTCCTCGATTGAACCGAAACATTTGGCTTTTTCCCAACCCTTATAACCTGGTTCAAACGTGTGGTTCAATCTGCAAGATTGAATCAGCCTTGGGCATAATTTTACTGAGATTTTCAAAGACTAAATTGTCACACAGTCTGAAATTCATGAGATGGACTTACTTGCTTGCAACGGTAGAGATAAGCGCCTTTTTTATTACCATACCAGATTACTTCTTTACACCAATCTTTCCAGGATGACCAGGTCAAACTAGAGCGGTCAATGAGATAATGATATTTTCCTTTTTCAAGTAAGGCAGACTTTCCTTTTAACGCTGCACAGTACATTTCCCAGATATTGTAGGACAATTCTACGGATAGATCCTCCTTCTGAAATGGTAATTTCATCAAATCTCTGTTATAGGAGACTGACTCATGCAATAAACCCGGAGGAAGGTTCATTTCTTTTTTTACTAGAAATCTATCAAGTATGTTTTCTGCTTCCTCATAAAAAATATCCAGTTTATTTTCTGTACACAATTTGATTAATATTAACTCATCAGCAGGCCACCAAATATTGAGCCATTCTTTGCATTCACAATACTCTGCGCCTCCATTTTGAATGTCGAGTGCTTTATCAACAAAAAAGCTATTTATCTCGGAAAGTATTGGTAACGTCTTTTCTCTCGTAAAAAGCTCAATTAACTTCTTAAATCTGGTTCTGCACATGGTATGAAGAATTATTAAGGGTATTTGTAAAACCTTGTCAAAGTGCAGGAAAGACGTCATCCAGCTGAAAACCCTGGCCTTAACCCAATCTTCCAGGGGCATTGTATTCGTCCCGACAACGAGTTGTTGTGTCTCGTATATTTCATCAGTATCATCGAGACTCCCGTGGATGTTGATGATCTTTGTTTCACGGGCAACAAAATCATATTTATTTTGATATTCAGGGTTACCCATCTCAGTATTTGGAAGAAGGGACAGGTTATTAAACTGTATCCTGTTATGCTGGCCATTCTCTATAACAGAAGACACTCCCTCTATAAAAGTTTCATATGTCTCTTCAGGCAAGGCCAAAATAATATCAGTATAGGTTTCCACATTGTCGGTGGTAAATTTATGCTGAAGTTCCTGAAAGACGTTGATTGATATATTTTGGCGGTTTACACTCTTTAATGTGTCTTTGTTCGTAGACTGAAGGGAAAGCGTTACTCCCTTATTCAAGCCAGCATCAGAAAGTATCCTTTGTATCTCATACGAGCGTTCCGTGGAATTCTTTGTGTTCTGCACTGATAATGCCTTTGGATAGCCATACTTCTTTTTGTTTCCGGCTACGTATTTAACAATCTCGATGTCCCTCTTAAGCATTCCAAAGTTTGCATCACAACAATAAATGAATTCAATTTTACGATCACTAAACCAGTCGATTTCTTCAAAAATCCGTTTGAGATCGTAGGCGTAGACTTTGACATGTGTGGCTGCTCCCCAGTTACAATAGGAGCAGGAAAAAGGGCAACCCCTATTAGTCTCCCACAGTGCAATCCATTGTTCTTCTGAATGTATCTCCATCAGGCGATCAAATACTCCAGCAAGATAGGGGGAAGGGATGGTATTCAGGTTTGAAATCCTTTCGCATCTTTGATTTTGAATAAGTTTGTCATTTTCGTCGATATAACTTATGGAGGGAACTTTTGCCCAATTACCGGTAGTGCAATTTTCTAAAATATTCAGAAAAGGAATCTCTCCTTCTCCATGGCAAACAATATCCACGAAAGGATTATTTCGCAAAAATGGTTCTACAACATTTGGAACCTGCATACCACCAAAAACAATGATTGAATCCGGCATCTTTTGCTTAACATGCCTTGCTATTTCAAGAGATATCCTTATATTCCAAACATACGTACTGAAGAATACCATATCTGCATCAAGCAGTCTTTCTACCGCTACTTTGATTGGAATACGTTTGTAAATCGGCGGCAAGAACTCAAATTTATTGATATCTTTCAGATATCTCTGGGCATATCCCTGGAGAAAACCAAGCGAATAGGGGAGGTAGTTCTGCCCGGAAAAGCTATTGTTTATCTGTACCATTCCCAGTTTTATTTTGTCATGTGAATTTTTGCAAACTTTTGTCATCTTAGAATACAGTCAAGCAATGAGCGCTTTTTTATGAAATACATTATAATGCTGTGGCAATTTATTCATGTTTTCCCGATACCATTCAATGGTTTTAGCAATTCCATCCTTCAGAGATACCCTGGGATTGTATCCAATTTTTCCCCTGGCCCTTGTTATATCAAGCACTCTCATATACTCACCGACAGGTTTTGATGTATCCCACCGGACATTTAATCCCGGAATATAGGATGATATAATATCTACAAGCTCCTTAATAGTGACTCCCATACCGGAACCAAGGTTTATTGGGGTACAATCGGCTGCCTTTTCAAATGCCAATAGAATTCCCTCGGCCACATCATCGGCAAACACAAAATCTCTAACTGCTGAACCATCTCCCCACACAGTGAAAGGGTCTTCCTTTTTTACCGCACGCCTGATTAAAGAGGGAACAACCATTGCAGATGAGGGATCAAAATAATCAAAAGGGCCATAAACATTGGCTGGTCTGACAATGGCTATATTACTCCATCCGAATTCTATTTTATAACTTTCTGCCTGAAGCTCCCCCATCTTTTTGGCCCAGCCTGCGAACAGGTTCGTGTGATGAGGGGGGCCATTCCATGCAATGCCTTCTTTTTTAGGTTCATTTGCAGAAGGATAGATGCCAATAGTGCTCGTATAGAGATACCTCTCAACATCCCATACCCTTGCTGCCTCCATAAGGAGGGTGTTAAAAATGAGATGGGGAACAAAAAAACTGGCAGCCCTGGCTTTCCCCGTCGAAACAGCTCCTTTTGTCCCGGCGAGGTTGAAGACATAATCCATTCCTTTTACTACCCTATTACAAAACTCCCAGTTCGTTAAATTTCCCCTGATGAATTCCGCTTCCTGATGAGCCAGTGCTGGATCGTCTAAGGAGACAATTCTCACCCTCGCTCCACGCTCAATGAGCATTTTCACAACAGGTATGCCAATCAAACCAGTTCCGCCGGCTACAAGTACTTTTTTCCCCTTATACATCTATCCTCCCTTTGCTATTTTTCAACAGTAAGTGCCTTCCATGGGCAGCGGGAAAGTTCATATCTCCAGTAATCCAATATGTCTTTGAGTGTCTTTTCAAGCGGTATCTCAGGCTTCCATCCAGTTTCTTTTCTGAATTTTTCAGTAGATGGGATCTGAAGTGTTACGTCCGAAGGTCTCAAAAGGTTAAGATCAACCTTTACTTCACATTTTTTCCCTGAAAATGAGAGCATCTTTTCCAATGCATCCCCAATTGTCAGTATTGTATCACCGCCGATATTATACACCTCTCCGGGGTTACATTTGTTCACTAAAAGCCAGTAAGCCTTTACAGCATCTCTTACGTCACAGAAGGTTCTGACAGATTTCAAGTTACCTACGTGTATAACAGGTTCTCTGAGACCCAATTCAGCGGCGGCAATTTGTTTCCCAAAAAACGACATTGCAAAGACATCGCCTCGCCTGGGGCCAGTATGGGTAAACATCCTTGTCCGAATAGTTTTAATCTTGTAAGAAACCCAGTATTGATAAGCAATCATGTCCTCGCCTACCTTACTTACGGCATAGGGAGAGGCAGGTCTAAAGGGGCAGGATTCCTTAATGGGGACTTCTTCCTCTGAAACCTGCCCATAGACCTCAGAGGAGGAACAAATATGGATAACAGGATTAATTTCAGAAAGGCGAACGGCCTCAAGCAGATTTGCCGTGCCAATGACGTTTGTCCAGAGGGTCTGTACAGGGGTATTGAAGCTGGTCAGGACGTAACTTTGTGCTGCCAGATGAAAGATGATGTCGGGCTTGATGGTCTTAAAATGTCGTAACAGACCACTCAGGTCACAAAGGTCAGCCTCAACCATCTTTATGTTGTTATAAATCGTAGCCAGATTATCTTTCGGGCTTCTCCACCTGCACAGGCCATAAATTTCGTGTCCCTCTTTCAAATTAAGGACGTATTCAGCAAGATGACTGCCTACAAAGCCAGTTATGCCTGTAATCAAAATTTTCATACTGTGGAATCCCCTCTATGGTTAATCAAAATGGCCCCTTGAACTCTACTTCCTCGATTTGTAATTCAGTACGAGGTTGCCATGTCTTTTTGCCCGAAAATAGCATCTGGTACGCATTCAGTGCGATTGTTTTTGCATCGGGATAAAAATATCGTTCAAGTGATGGTGTTGTTGGACACGGTACAGACGCAAACCCCATTCTCTTAAGTACCACATCTCTGGGTAGATTTCTTTCAATAAGTTGGGTAATTATCTCTGCGCCAGCCCCGCACGTCATCCATGCATTGTCTATTACCATGAGCCTCTTTGTTTTTAATGCTGAATCTAGAATTGTATTTATATCCAAAGGGCTAAGGGATACCGGGTCTATGACCTCCGCCTCTATATGAATTTCTTTCAAGTATTGACGTGCCCTCAAACATTCAATAGCCATTTGTGAAATTCCAACCAGGGTGATGTCTTCTCCATTAGCAAGAATCCTTGCTTTCCCGAAAGGTACGGTATAGTTCCCGGTTGGTACATAACCACGTTGATAATAAAGGAGCCTATGTTCTATAAAAAGGACCGGGTTATCGTCTCGAATGCCCTGTGTCAAACATCCTTTTGCATCATATGGTGTTGAAGGGGCAAATATTTTGAGTCCGGGAATATTCATAAGCAACGGATAAATACTCTGTGAATGTTGAGCCCCTTGTCCCCAACTCTTACCAATGATAGAGCGAACAACCATGGGAATGAATACTTCTCCGCCAAACATATACCGCATTTTTGCTGCCATATTAATAAGCTGGTTCATAGCTAACAATACAAAATCCATTCTTATATGAGTATGTATCGGCCTTAGGCCAGCGAGGGCTGCACCTATGGCAACTCCTGTCATACCATCTTCAGCCAGGGGGGTATCAAAGACTCTTTCAGTGCCAAATTTGTCTACAAGTCCCTTTGTGGTTCCCAAGGTGCCTTTAGGGTCATCTATGCCTTGTCCCAGAACAATTACTGAAGGGTTTTGAGTCATTTCCTGCTCAATAGCTTCCTTTATTGCTTCTGGATAACTCAAAATCCGTTGCATTTTGAGTCCTTAAAAAGATCAGTATAAAGTTCGTTTGCTTCAGGGAAATGGCTTTCCTCAGCAAATTCAAAGGCGTCTTTAATCTCCAGCTCAATTTCGGATTCGATTTTGGTTGAAATATCAGTATCTAAAAATGATTTCAATTTTTTTAGCTGGTCATTTTGTATCCAATATTCAGCTTCGTCTTTGGTTCTGTATCCTAAATGGAAATCATCGTTAGGGCCAACATGCTCTTTCCATCGATACGTGATGCATTCAAGAAATACAGGCATTATGTTTCCCAGCATACTCTGTTTGACATAATTATTGGTAAATTCGTATATTTTGAATATATCACCATCATCAATCCGCTCTGCCCTCATGCCATAAGTCCGTGCCCGCTCGTAGATATTATCAGAATGCCGCCGTCGTAAATGATGAGAATGTATTGCATAGAGGTTGTTTTCACAGATAAACAATATCGGTAATCTTTTCAAGGTGGCGAAATTCATACTTTCATGGAATGCCCCCTCATCAACTGCACCGTCACCAAAAAAGCTTACGACTATGGAATCTGACTTTTTGTACTTTAGTGCATAGGCATAACCAACGGAAAGGGGGATTGTTGTACCAACGATTGCGGAAGTGCCCATGACTCCCCTGGCGATATCGATGAGGTGCATTGATCCGCCCTTACCTTTTGAACAGCCAGTCGATTTCCCATAAAGTTCTGCAATCATCTTCTTCAGATTTCCACCCTTAGCAAGATACATTGCATGACCTCTGTAAGTTCCAAAGACTGTGTCATCCGGTCTTAGTGCTTCGCAAACACCCACCGAAATGGCTTCCTGACCAATTGATAAATGAACCGGGCTTTTAATTTTGTCCGTATGATAAATCCTCGCAATTTCTTCTTCAACCCTGCGGATCCGGTACAATGAACCATAAAACTTCTCTGTTAACTTGTGAATTTGATTATTCATATGAGACGTCTTAGAAACTTATCCCTATGGTTCAATTTTGAGATACGATTACAGCTTAATCAATTGTAAGGCTAATCCGTTTATGTAATGGTTGTGGCAAATCGGCTAAAAAGGCTTTTATGTCTTGTTGCTGGGATTGTATTGCTAATGACTTTTCCCAGATGGTCCGCGCTTTAAGGTGGTTTTTAGCCATTTTATAACAATGTCCCAGTAAATTATAGAGGGGTACTACTTTGTCATTATCTGTCCGGGTGGTTTCTGACCACAGTGAGTTGATACTGTCAGCCGCCTCTTTGTTTTTCATAAATTCTTCCAGGGTGAAAATGGCATCTCCATATTTTTCCTGCTTGTAATAAAGATTTCCAAGGTTGTAAAATGCCTCCAGGTATGAGTTGTCAAGTTTAATAGCCATTGCGAAGAAGGTTTCCGCCTGTTTATCCATACCCGACTCCACGCAGCACTCGCCCAGCAGGTTATACGCCTCAGTGTTGTTTTTGTCTTTGAGCAACGCTTCTCTGAAATAGTGCAGTGCTTTGATATACTTTTTTTGAATTTTATTGATGATACCGAGCAGAAGATTCACTTCGGGAAGCGAAGAATCATTCATAAGGATCTGCAAAAGTATGTTTTTAGCCTTTGTATAATTACTTTTCTTTATGAGGAGTTTACAAAGGGATATGGCTGTCGGTATGGATTCCGGCTTTAACCTGTGAGACTCAGAAAGGAAGGATTCAGCTTCATTCTCCAGATTATTATGGATGCAGCACAATCCCATGAGGTAGTAAGTTTCATGGTCGCCGGGATTCGCAAGTACAACCTCTTTAAAATGTGAAAGTGCCATATTGTATTCTTTGCGTTCCATATACAAAACGGCAAGATTGTAATGTGCTTCTGTCAAGGAAAAATCCACTTGTAATGCTTTTTTGAAGTTGTTAATTGCCTCTGTATAGTTTTTTTTTCTGGCAAAAAAAATACCAAGGTGATTGTATCCTTGTGAATAATCAGGGTTCATTTCGACTGCCGTCTTTAGATACGAATAAGCCTCCTCCCAGTTGCCTTTTTCAATGTTTGCATTTGCGAGTGTTAAGTTGGTTTCAAAATTGGTATGATTGTCTTTATGGTTCCCGCTGATGGGTACAGTTTGTAATGAATTATTTTTCATTAAATTTAGCATGGTTATTTTCCTTTATTTAAAATTTATAGAGAAGAAACTGGTTCTTTTTCCTTTGAATTTGTTTGTTTAGGGTTCTCCCGTAACTTTTGAGCAATTTCAGCTATGGCATGTTTGGATACCGAGGCTGCCTTTTTGTTTTCTTCCTGGATCTTTTCAAATATTTCTTCTCGGTGAACCTTAATATGTTTCGGTGCAATGATACCCAGTTTGACCTGTTTACCCTGACAGTCTACAATAGTAACTTTTATCTCATCGCCTATGGTAATGCTTTCTCCTAACTTCCTTGTCAGTATTAACACGATATTTCACCTTTCTGAAAATTGATGAATTAAGTTCGAACAAGTGGATGATGTAAACTATAATAGTCTTCAGTTACTATAAATTGTTTTCCTTTTTTATTTTTCATGTTGATAATTATAGGGCCTTTGAGATTCATGGTAACGTTTGATGGACTATTCCCTAAGGTGACCGTACAAAATATTTCAACGTTTTTTGTATCCTTGATGCCTAGTGATGACAGGTCACCTATGGACTTTATCGGATTATAGTCGGAAAAAAAGGGCATGGGATTCAGGATTGGAAAAGCAATGAGAGGGTCTTTTATCGAAACCAGCCATTCGAAGGGAAGGCATTCTTCGATATCAACGATAACAAATTGCTTCAAATCTTCAAATCCCAGCAGACCACTTTCAAACGTTATAATGTTTTCTTTTTCGATGCGTAAATTACCAAATTTTTCTGTTGATAAATTCAGTGTATTGCTGTTTTTTAGTTGTCTGTCTTCCATTTTTAACATTTTTTACTCCTATCTTAAAATTTTAAAGTGATGTACTTTTATAAAGTGTATTTAGCAAAGATTATACCATCTGAAAATACCCTAATGTGCCGGAGGGTAATAATGTCCTATGGTGTATCCTTGTTGATAGTTATAGATTTTTTTGTGATATAGATTTTTGATAAAAATGTAATCAGGAGAAGGGTGAGGGGAAAATTCTTCCGGATTAGTATCCGTCGCTATGGAAGTGGGTATAATTTCTTTACAGCAATGAGTAATTTTTAAACAATATTTTTATCGCAAAAAATCAAGAAGGGTGGGTTGAATAATCCGTGCGCCTGTTTCCAGCGAGGATTGCAGGATGTTTTCCTGATGCTTCAATTCCATAATCAAAGACGCTATATCAGCATCTTCAGTGTATGATATTAATTCTTTCAATGCTATTCGGGAGTTTTCAAGGCTGTGTGCAGTCAATTCCAACCTGCTTGACTTTGCTCCGAACTTGGTAATCTCTGATAATAAAGTGCTTGTTGTGGTGTCCAAAGTACTTCTCAGATCAAGAAAAGCGGAAGAATCAAAGGTACTTGATTCGAGCGCATCTCTTAACGAGATTAAGGTCGAGAAAACACCGTTATTTTGAAAGAATGTTCCACCGGCTATGTTCACTTGTATGTACGTATTTGGACCTATTTGGTATTTAATTTCTTCATTGTTACCTACATAAGATATTGAGGATATTTTGCCGTTGCCATCGCGCATAGCTGAAAAGGGGATTGTGGAAGTTTTGGTGCCTGAGAATATATATTGACCATCGTTATCCATGTTTGAGAATTGCAGAACAGATTCCAACAATTCATTCAACTCACTGGCGATGATCCTTCTTTCGGATTGCCCAAGTGTGTCGTTCGTAGCTTGCATGGTCAGTTCCTTTACTTGAGCCAGGATTTCCTGAATGCTCTCAAGGGTATTGAATGTATAGTTTATTTGCTCTTTAGCAATCTCAGTATTATCTGAATATTGTTGGAATTGAATTTCTTCTGTCTTTAATCCAAGGATTTTACGTGTACCCGAAGGATTGTCTGAGGGGCGGTTTATTTGTTTTCCGCTCGACAGCTTTTCCTGTATTTCCTGCATTTTTTTAAAGTTGAGATTTATGTTAGAAAGAGTAGTTCTGTTCATACTTTCCTGAGCTATTCTGAATGACATTATTTAATCCTCCATAAATATTTTCTTACAAATGAACATTTCCGTGAAAGCTATCTGTGATCAGCGCTCAGCTAAATGCCAACAGTTGACAGATGGATGCCAGCGCTGAATTGCTAATTGCAGAAAGCTAACTGCTTGTATGTTAACCAATTGAGCCATAGTAGGGTGCGTCCTACGCACCAAAAATAATTCACCGTATGAACTGTGCGTAGGACGCACCCTACACAAGCTGTTTTCGCGGGACAGGCATCCTTGCCAAAGAGAAATCTTACGATGTCAAAATTCCTCATATGCGTTCTGAATGGCAAGAAGGTTGTTTGGTTTTGCCTTTTAAAACCCGGCCTAATTTAGCCAAAGGAACTCAATAATCTTTCAACAAGCCCGTCAACGATGGAGATATATTTTGCAGAGGCTTGATAAGCCTGTTGAAACCTTATCAGGTTGACCAATTCTTCGTCGGTGGAGACGCCTGATACCTCATCCCTGCGATTTCCCAGACTTGTTTCTAAAGCGGTAAAACTTTCTTCAGATTTATAGGCATTGCTGGCTTCCTCTCCCAATGACGATGCAATCTGGTGCAGATAATCAGCAAATGTCGTATTATCGATAGCACTGGCGTCATCCTGTAATGCGGCTAAACGCAACGCATTTGTGTTATTTCCTACCTCGCCTGTCGAAGCAGCAATCAACGATACATCTTTACTAATATCAGAATTTACGGTTATATCAGAGGCATCGGATCCACTGAAGAAAGTATTTATTCCTAACGCGGCCAGTAAATCGGTTGTATCTGAATCGCTTATAACGTCTAATGAAAGTGTATCGCTTGCAGTGATTGCATCGCCAGAAAGAGAGAGAGAGACTCCATTTGCGACATTGATTATATTTCCTGGTGTGTAATTACTGCCTACGTCGAGTGTTGCTATAACCGCTCCACTGCTGTTCTTCACCTCAATCTGGAGTCCCGCAGTGCTCCCGATTGTGCCGGTACCCAGGGCGGTAAAAGTATATACATCGTTAGATTGTCCTGAGTAAATACCTGAAACGGAAACCGTGGAGCTTCCCAGTGACCCAGGATTTGGGTCTAAGGCATACGAAAAATTGTATTTGTAACCAGAATCGGCTTTGATGAGAAGCTTGTTGTCCACGATGGATGCTGAAATGTTTGCAAGACCGTCTATGGAGGTCTGGAGGTCAGTAAGGGAATCTGTTGTAACATCCACAGAAATTTTGTTCTTTGTTACTTCTCCAGTGCTTGTATTGATTACCGTAATATAAATATCTCCTGAATCGGGTGTAATATCCAGCCCGGCTGAATCTAACGCCGCGGCGGTACTTGATACTGTGTTGGTTGACAGCATACTGGCAAATTCACCAGACAGTCCTACGCCCTCGCTATGAATGCGATTGATATCTTTTATAAGACCAGATGCCAGTGTATCGAGTTTATCATCGTAATCCACAATAGTTTCATTATAAAAGCTTTGCAATCCTTTTATTTCCCCGCTTTTGAAGGCATATTTTGAATTTGTACTCCTGGAATTTACGATATTAATGGTTCCGGATGCATCGACCTCAGAAGAGATGCTTGTGGAACTTGTACCTGATACTAAAGTCCCGCCCGATGTCGCGACATTCACTATTCCATTATCCTGGGTAATAACAGTGATGTTGATCAACTTGCTGAGATCAAGCAACAACGCCTCTCTTTTATCTAATAGGTCGTTGGACTCAATGCCTTTTACTTTCAAGGCAGAGATTTGTTTGTTTATACTCGCAATGTTTGCGGTCAGATTGTTGGCATCCGATATTTTGCTATCTATACTTTGCTTGACAAATATTTTCATCTGATTCAGTTCATTTACGGTTCTATGAAAGGTATCGGTCAGTGTATTGGCCTTTTCTAAAAGGGTTGCGCGGGAACTTATATTTTGCACATTTTGTGAAAGGTCATTTATGCCTCTAAAAAAAGACGCCAATGCGTTATTTAAGCTGGCTTCAGAAGTTTCATTAAAAACGGTTTCCAGTTCTCTGAGATACTGACTTTGTATAGATGCATTGCCAAGGGATGATGAAATATCTCTCAAACGGCTGTTGAGGTAGTCATCTTTATGCCTGATTATCTTTACAATCTCTACGCCCTGTCCAATGGTGCCTGCAGTTGTCATCATGGGGAGTTTTGTTGCCATGACGGTTGACTGTCTTGTATAACCTTTTGTATTTGAGTTCGAAATATTGTGGGCTGTGACCAACATGGCACGTTGAGCAGCTAATATACCACTTAAACCAATTTGTAAATCCGAAGACATATTCAAACTCTCCTTATATTTCTGTATCAATTAAAACCATAGGCAGCTCATGTTCCTGAATTTTTCCCGTAGGGTGGTATATCGGGTATTGAAATGCAGGGGGGCAAAATATTTTTATAATATCTTCAGTAATCTCAAGTGAATAATGAGTGAGGGTCGTATTGGTCTGGTTTACCTTCTGTAATTGCTTTATTGACTGTGTTAATTTGTTTAGCAGGCTGCCGGTCCTCTCCCTATGCAAATTATCCATGTTATTCATCAATGATCTCATGGTAACATTTTTTCCCCGCACATTGTTTTCTTTGCAATATCTGATTATGATATTCTGCCTTTTTTCTTCGAGGAACTGGGCAATTTCGGCCTGATTTTTTTCCTGATAGAGAAGCATTTCCAGTTCTTCAATATTTCCCGATATCAGGCAGTGCTGTTTTGTTTTTGCAGTTTCAAGCAATTTATCGTAAACGATAGATAATCGGTCAATCGTATCAGTTAATTTGTCTAATAAGGTATTCATGATGGATTTACTCCATTATTGTCTTTCCCATTTTTCCTATGGACTAACTCTTCTTCATATGCTCTTTTTAAATCAACGGTGTTGTTATTGTCCTTTAATAGAGGAGGTCTGTTGAGCGATTTTTCAGCAGATTCTTTATCATGCATCAGTTGTTTATAAATTACGGATGTAACTCCAAAACCTCCCTTGGAAACAATATCTTGTGAAAGGGCGCTGTGCATGATTTCGGTGTAGGTCTCCATTCCCGCATTGTTTTCCTCGAATAAGTCTGATTTAGGTATTGTTTTCCACATGGCATCGATGACAAAATTGACGAGGATTGATTCGAAATCCTGCGATGCCTTCTTAAGAGAGAGCGCATTATTATTAGTATCCTTTTGCTGACTTAAATTTTTGATTGCTTCAACCGAAGGTGGTTGGGAAATGAGCAAAGGGTTTATTGCTGAGTAATTTTCCATGTATAACTCCGTTGTTAAAAAAGGACTAATACCAACAAGGAAGATTTAACTTTACCTCTCCTTCATCCCCTCCTTGCGAAGGAGGGGAAAGAGGGGTGGTTATTTTGGTTGCAGCTATGCTTCGTTATAGGTTTTACATGATAATAAGTTCTGCATGAAGGGCGCCCGCCCGTTTAATTGTCTGGAATATAGAGATCAAATCTCTTGGTGTTACTCCTAACACATTAAGGGCCCGTGCGACATCAGATATTGTTACCCCCTCCTGAATTACGTTTAGTTTCTTTTCCTCTTCGATCACTTGAATATCTGTTCTGGGTACTACGGTTGTTTGACCGGATGACAATGGGCCAGGTTGTGAAACCTCTGGTCTTTCATTGATGGTGATACTTAAATTCCCATGCGCAATGGCAACCGTCGATATTCGGACATTTTCACCGGCAACGATTGTTCCTGTACGTTCGTTGATAATGACCCTGGCAATACTGTCCGGCTTAACGTACAACTCTTCGATATTTGCCACAAATCGTATAATGGAATCCTCTGATTGGAAATCTTTCGGAGGTATTATATCCACAACTGCTGCGTCTATTGCTCTTGCAGCATTTGGATAGAGATTATTAATTACTTCTACCAAACGATTTGCTGTTGTAAAATCAGGGTCGCGTAAGACAACGCTTAACGACTTGCCATATAAAATAGAAGAATGGATCTCTTTTTCCACGATGGCGCCATTTGAGATGTATGCAGTTGTAGATATATTTTTGCGGAGAGATTGAGCTTGCCCTTCCACGTTATAGCCGCCGATGGATAAAGGTCCCTGTGCTACTGCATATACTTCATTGTCTGCTCCTTGTAAAGCAGTTTGGAGTAAGACACCCCCTTCGAGGCTTTTGGCATCACCAAGGGAAGAAACGACAACATCGAGTTTATCGCCTGGTCTTGCAAAAGCAGGAATGTTGACAGTGACCATAACTGCCGCAATGTTTTTAGACAGAAAATCTGATTCCGATAGTAACACTCCAAGCTTTTCAAAAATATTTACGGCCAGTTGTCTTGTGACCCTGAATATCTGGCTATCTCCGGTTCCCTGAAGTCCTATGACAAGGCCGTATCCATAAAGCTGGTTATCACGAACGCCCTGAATGTAGGCAATGTCTTTAGTTCGGACAGCCGCTTGAGTAAATTTACAAAGCGGTGTCATAAACAAAAGGACTACAATGATAAAGATTGTTGCGCGGTATTTAAAAACTGAATTCATGATGGGCGTTTTCTTTTAAATATGTTCTTTTATTAAAATAATATTATTGTGTTGCCTTTGGCGACGACTTCCAACTGCGTGTTCCCAAACAGAGTTTGGGAACGAGCCGGAAATTTGTTCCAGCCAGGCATAGGGAGATTATTACTAAGGTCAAAGTAACTATTAAAATGGCCACACAGCTTCATAGATCCGGTTCCACCACCCGCGTTTCCCAGCGCGTGTTAAAAATCCTTTGCCCTCAAGTGTTATATTGGCATTTGCGATTGAGGATGATTGAATCACATTCTCTATACTGATATCAATAGGCCTTACTATTCCGGATACCTTGATGTTATATTTTTCACCATTAATATTGACATCACGATTTCCTTCTATAATCAAATTCCCATTGGCTAGTATTTCCGTAACAACAGCAGTAAGTTCTAAACTAATATTACGGTTGCTCTCATATGCTCCTTTGCCATTAAAACTGTGATTCATATCGGCTGAAAAATTTGGTAAATAGCCGCTCGTGTCTCCTAATGGCTTTGTAAAAAAATTTGTAGTATCTACGTTGACACTATGGCTTTTCTTGTTTTCTGCACTGGAATCTTCCACTCCTGTAATTTCTGTCGACTCATTGATTTGTACCGTTACAATGTCTCCTATTCCCCTGGCCCTGTTGTCATTGAACAGATTTGTGTTTAAAGTCACTCGTTTTTTCCAGATTGATTCAGCCTGAATATTATTACTCACGATTAACAGTACCAGGCTTGTAAAAAGACACGTTATAGTCTTCCGTTGTAAGAACAAATTTCTTTTGTTAAACATTTTTGTCTTTCCGCACAAAAGGGAGGATGCTGAGAAAATAATAATATTATTGTGACTGTACTGAGTTGTGGCATTGTTTTTCATAGTTCTTCCTTAAAAAACGATCTTAACCGAGGTCGAATCCTCTACCCTGCCGTGTAACTCCTTATTCGAATCAATATTCTTTATCCTGATGATTTTTCCCAAATAGCCGTCCTCCTTTGCTATACCTTTTGTTACAACATGGAGATTTCCTGTTTGAACAAAAATTTTGATAAAATCACCCTTTTTTATTACAGGGGGATTGTCCACAATTTCTGCTGTAATTGGTGTATTTGGCAAGATTGGACGTATGGCGCGTTTTCCTATGAGATCTTCAGCATTGTTAAACGTTAATCCAGCAAGCTTTGTAGTTTCCATCCTTCTGATCACAAGGGTATCCATGCTGAGAATGTCGTTTCTGTCTATTTTCTTGTTGGAAGTAACGATATTTTCGTATACACGTATGTTAAAAAAAACCGGTATTTTCATATATTGTTTATCGTTAATAAATATATGAACGATAAGTTGGACGTTACCTCTGTCTTTAGTAGCATCAATTTGTGATACCTCCAAATGGATAGTTCCTTCATTTGCAGGTAATAATTTATCCTTTGGATGTCTGTCAGATTCAATGATTATTTCACGTTCAGGCTGGAATAATTTAGACTGAAGATATTTCCTTGCCTTCTTTAAAATATATTCTCCTGAAATGGTTATTGATTCAACAGAGACCAACGAAGAAGTCGTGCTGCCGTAAGTGATATCATTCAGATTGATACCTTCGTCCATGAGACGTGCATTGATGGTATCCCGTTCTATTTTCCTGACGTTACCAGGCCAGGGGGTGTTCCCAATAATAATATCGTTGATTCTTTCTAAAAGGGATGGATTATTGCATGAAACATATGCAATATCTTCCATGACAATTTGTTTTTCTGGCAGGATTACCTTGTCCTTGATTTCTATGGTAATTCTTTCACCAATTGCAGTATGGAAGGTGAAGAAGATTACCATGGGTAAAGGTATTAAAAAGTTTAATTTCATAAGAAATTTCCGTCAGCTATTAAAAATGCTTTTGCAAGTATTTTACCTCACTTCATCGCCTTCCTTAGAGGAGAAGGGGGAGATGAAGTGCGGTTTTGCAGCGTTATGCCATATTGTTAATGGTTGACAACATCTCATCACTGGCTTTTATTGCTCTGGAATTGATCTCGTACGCACGCTGAGCAGTGATAAGGTTAACAAGTTCCGTGACCGTTTCAACATTTGAATTTTCAAGGGCTCCCTGGTAAATTTCACCTGTTCCTTGTTCACCAGGTACTGAGACTATGGGGGCGCCTGATGCGACAGTTTCTGCATACATATTCCTTCCGAGACTATCTAAACCTGCCGGGTTAGGAAAATTTGCCAGCATAATTTGTCCCACATTCTGAAGGGTGCTATCGGAGCCTTTTATGAATACTGTTCCATCCGTTCCAATTGAAATTTCTTTGGCATCTTGAATTGTAATGCTTGGTGTCAATGGTAAACCCTCAGCAGTAACAATCTCACCCTTACTATTTAATTCAAATGCGCCATCCCTTGTATATGCAATAGTACCGTCCGGCCGACTTATCTGAAAGAAACCGTTTCCTTCAATAGCAAGATCTAGAGATCGGTTGGTGGCCTGTTGATTCCCTTGAGAAAATACCTTGGAGGTAGAAATGGGTCTTACGCCACCGCCTAGCTGGATACCTGAAGGTATCTCAAAACCTTGTGCAGATTCAGAACCAGCAATATACTTCTTTTCATAGAGAAGGTCCTGAAAATTGACCTGGCTTCTCTTGAATCCCGTAGTGTTTATATTTGCTAAATTATTTGAGACATTATCCAAAAATAGCTGTTGAGCTTTCATGCCTGTAGCGGCAGTATATAACGCCCTTATCATAATGCTCTCCTTTTAAGTGAGTAAATGGGTATATGAGTTTATGAGTATATGGGTTATGGGTTATTTTTATTTTTTAAATATTTAATAAAGTTTAATGTCATTTTTCTCAATATTTCAATATCACCAAATAAGTTCTCGCCTTTTTTTAGGTAATTCAATTTTAATGCTATAACAAGTTGTGTTTCAATTTCTGATAATGAACCTAATGCGATATATAAAATTGAATGTATTCTTTTTTAGAAAACCTCGCTGCACCCTCGGCAATATTACTTGGATAAGATACGGAAGCTTTCCTCAATTGTGATGTTAACCCATAGAGTTCCTCTTTTGGGAAAGCAGCCGTAACTTTATAAATATTCTGCACAAACTCAATTCCCCGTTTCCAAATATCTAAATCCTTATGCGTCCTCATAATTCCTCCTTATTCACCCATCTACCCATCCACTCATCTACTCATTTACTGCTATGTTGCAAGTTTAATGAGTTTTTTAAGCGTTTCGTCGATGGAGTCGGTGACCTTATAACCAGATTGATATCCTCTCATATTTGCAATCATATTGACCATCTCATCTACCGCATTTACATTTGATTGTTCCAGGTAGCGATGGGCTATTTTAAAATCGATTGAATCTTCCGGTTCTTTTGCAGTATCAGATAATGTATAGGCACAGTTCCCTGTGGGTTCGAGAGCAGTTAAATCAGAAATAGTAACAACTCTAATCTTCCCGGTTTCCTTGCCGTCTGCAGAAAGGCTTCCATTCTCTTTGACAGTAATGCTTTTTGCATTTTGGGGGACTTGAATTTCTCCGTCGTGGCCTAATAGATACCATCCTTCAGGCGTGATAATCCTCATGTCACGTGATAACATAAATTGCCCTTTTCTCGTGTAACGAATTCCATCATCCGTTTTGACGGTAAAAAATCCATTTCCTTTTATAGAAAGGTCAAGATCATTACCGGTATATTCCAAAGTACCTGGTGAAAAGTCTGTGGCAACGGTACCTAAACTGTTTCCAACACCTCGATTAGCATTTTGATTCTCAGTTTTTGTATCAGAGATATAGGACTGAAAAACAGCAACATTTTTCTTATACCCAATGGTGTTGATATTAGCCAGATTCCGTGCGATAACTGTCTGATAGTCCCCTTGACTTACCATACCCGATGCGCCTGTATAAAGTCCTACGATCATGTGTATCCTCCGTATATGAGTAAAAAGCTTGATTATTCTATTTTTCTTTATAGCCGCAATCTTAATACCAAATACGCAAACGAACATCTTTAATAAATTCTTTTTTACAACATGCCTTATAACAACACTTTCTATGAGTTAAGGGGGACATATTAAATTGACGTGATGAAAAATTTATGAAAATAGTTGGGTAAATATTTCATGGTGAATTGAATAAATTTCCCCATCAATAATATGTACAAAAAATTTACATGAATAACCATAAATAAGAATATTGGTTAGGTGCGATGTAGTGAAGTTTATAAAAGTATTTTATTGAGATAGGGCAGCGAACGGTCGTTCGCCACCCTTATCATCAAACTATGTTTTTCGTTATCTCTTCAGGTTGACGACTTCTGCAAGTATTTCATCGGCCGTGGTGATGACCTTTGTGTTGAGTTGAAAGCCCCTCTGTGCCGTAATCAGCGAGGTCAATTCTGTGGCCATATCCACATTGGACCCCTCTAAATAGCCGCTTGAAATAGAACCTGCACGACCTGAATTAGCGTTTACATAAATGGGTTCGCCAGAGACTGAAGTTTGTTCGTATAAGTTATCTCCTATCTTGTTTAAACCGTTGAGGTTGTTAAATAAGGCGATCTTCAGTGTCGCAATAGTTTGTGTTTTGCCATTGGTGTACAATGTCTTTATGGTGCCATCTGAATTTATGGACACGGAATCAAATGTTCCATACTCGTAACCATCTTGTTTTGTGACAGCGGCAGTTGAGTCGCCGCCATTTTGTGTAAGGCCATCATTTTCTCCTGATGTGCCTAGATCAAAAATTACGGACTGTGTACTGCTGATGCCACTGAAATTAAATTGAAGCGTTGTATCACCGCTTGCGCTGAATGTACCATCATCATTAAACGTGATACTTGTTATCTGATTATCGCTACTGGCAAATGTGCCTTCACTACTATCCATAGAGGCGGTAAGGTCCCATTCGTTGTCCATTTGTTTTGTGAATCTGAGGGTAACCGCATGTCGGGTCCCCTGGGAATCAAAGATATCCACAGAGGTCGTGTACGTGGAGCCACTAAAGGTGTGATCTGTCCATGTCGTTGCACCAGTATTGGAGCCGCCATCCGTAAGAGTGAGCGATAATTCGTCATTTCCGGAGGTATCTGCTGTGAGGATGATTTTTCCTGAAGAATCCAGACTGGCGGTTGCATCACTGGAAAATGCCGTATTTATTGCGTCTATAAGTTCCTGAACTGTATCATTAGCTGCATACGTATAAGTTGCAGAAACGGCAGTTCCATCCGATTTCGTTCCCGTAATGAGAATGGTGTCTCCGGCAACGTAATCTGTAGTGTTAGAGTCCAGGTCGTTTAATTCGGTTGCCGTAGTTGCTGCTGTGCTACTTTCGGTAAGGGCGGTGGACATTATCAACACCTCGGCCGTTGAACTTGATGCCGATGCATCCAGATTGCCTGTAATGTAAGCCTTGGATGTAGCCTTGCCGGAAACGGTTGAATCATAAGGTATGGAGATTTCTTTACCGTTTGTGTCTAATACCTTATAGCCTGTATTTGAATCAACGAGATAATTGTCTTCATCAGTAGAAAATGCTCCAACCCTCGTAAAAAAATCCTTGCTGCCTCCATTAACGACAAAAAATCCCTCTCCCTGGATGGCGAGGTCAAATACATTATTGGTGCTTTCTAATGTTCCCTGACTAAAGTTCGATGTAATGCTTGCAAATTTTACACCCTTTCCTACCTGCATCGGGTTACCGTTAGTCCCAATTGCTATAGTTTGACTTAGCAGGTCAGAAAATAATAGCCTTGAGGATTTATATCCGTAGGTATTGATATTTGCCAGGTTATTTCCTATGATGTCCAACATGTTTTGATGGGCGCGAATACCTGACACGCCTGAATATAATGCACCTCCGAGACCCATGATGTCCCCTCCTTTCCGTTATTATTTGTCAAGTGATTTAGATTGAATGTTTGATGATGATGTTTTTGTTGTTGACGCCTCACTAACTTCTATGAGATTTGAGATGGAAACAGACTTTCCATGAACAATGAAAGACACCGTTCCATCTTCTTCGAGTTTTACTCCTTCTACAACACCCGTTAGGGTTTCTTTATCGTTACCATCGCTACTGTATGTTATGGTCTTACCGATGAACGTGCTGGCCATAGTTAGTTGGTCCAATTGCAATGAGGCCGTATCGATACTGGTCATACTTGAAAGATATTCTGTCTGCTGTTGTTCTTGTTCCAATGCACTGAATTGTGCTAATTGAGACATAAATTCAGAATTGTCAGTCGGCTCTAATGGATTTTGATTTTGCAATTGTGTAACAAAGAGCGTCAGAAAATTATTCATACTGATTTCTGAACTCAGACTTGAAGTGCTTGAAATGCCCATGTTTTACCTCCTTAAATAATGTAGTCAACCATTAAATTCGATGTGTTTATGCCGGCATCTGTTCGCGAATTATTGCTTACATTTCTTTCTTTATCGGATTGACCTCCATTTCGGTTCTCCTGGCTCCCTGCCCGATAATGTGTGTTATTGGAGTCAGAATTTTCTGACGATTTTTGTTTGTGCGCATCGTTATTTTGTATGTGTACTTCTAATTTGTGGATTTCCACGCCGTTGGCACCCACGGATTCTTTAAGGCGATGGGCATTGTTTTCTATAACGGCTTTGACTTCTGCGTTCTCCACAAAGATCTTTGCCCCGATTTCATCATTTTCTTCGGTAAAGTGGATTTTTACACTGCCCAGTTCAGGGGGGGTCAGGTGTAACTTGATTTCTGATTTATCACCATGGTGTATCAGGCTGATTTTTTGAAAGAGTTGATCCGTAATATTGTATGCATGCTCTGTACCTGCATTAAAACTTTCGGGGAATGTGTGCCTTACACTATCTTTATGACCTTCCAGGGAAGGTGATTGTTTTGTGCCACCGGCGGGAAATACTTCTGTATTTTGTGTAAAGTTTGATGCGTTTGATTGTATGCCATCGGTTGTTGTTTGTGTATCCAGGGGAAAGAGATATCTGCTATGAGTTTTTTGTCGATGAGTGTCAAATGGTGTAGGGTTAGAGAGGCTCTCTTCCTGTGTAAAGTTGTCAAACAAGTTCCATTCCTCATTTTTTTGTGAAGTACCTGGATCGTTATGCTCAGAAGGTACCTTACTGGTTATTTTTGACAAATCATTTTCCCTCTGTTTTTCTGTTCCATTGATTTGGCCGTCTATTTCATGCCTGGGTGTATTAAACCTGTTTTCTGGAGAAACATTCTGAGCTAGTGATTTAAATGCAGTAGGCAATTCCTTGATATTGATTGCGTTATCTGAGCCTGCAAATTCTGGCTCTTGCATTACGATGGGGATGGATTGATCCAATTTTTGTAAATTTTTAAGATTTTTGGATGGATTTGATCCAACACCTTCATTGTTCCGGATTGCGTTTTCGTCAGTTAGATTTTGCATAATGGATGCTTCTGTGTTGTATAAAAAATCCGAACTGGTTATATTAGTGAACTGGTTATTTTTTCGTATATCAATTTTCCTCTGTTCCAAACCACAAAAGGGAGAAGTGAACAAATTTTGATGATTGACATCAATCATCAAAGGATTGTGAATATTTACATTAACATCAACCTTGACCACACCATTTTTCAAAGGGAAATTTTGGCTAAAATTTTGAAAAGCCGGTTCTGTGTGTTCACGAAATGTCCCGGGCAGAATGTCTGATGAATGGATAGTGTCTAATACTGGTGTCCCTGAAAGATTCAGTTCAAATCCTTTTTCACCTTTCTTTGTTAAAGAAGAAAAACCGTCGCTTTCTCCTCCGATAGAGTTGGGTATGTTGGGATTTTTTGCATTTCTTTGTGGGCTACCGCTTACCAGTGTTTCATGGAATAAAGATGAGTTTACCTCATGAATATCCTCTTGAAATAGTTTCCTGTTACTCGATTCTATTGCAGGATCATTTGGCTTTTGTTGATTAACTGCATCCCGGGCTGTGCGATTGATTATTTGTTGACCAAGTATTTCCTGGAATGGAATACTTTCGGAATGATTCTCAATATCTTTTTCACCGATTTCTGATTGAACCGGATCTGTGTCCGTTACATAAGAACTTGAGCTATTCGTAGTTGGACGAGTCCCGCGGAACAAATTCCCAAACAAATCATTTTGATTAGATAGTTCTGCGGCTGTTTCCGGCATAGTGGTTTCCTCTAAGAGAATCGTGATGGTGCTATAATTTTATTTTATCATTGAGCAACATATATGCCGTTTTTATGGTATTTTATGGTAATGGAGAAATGGGATTGATCGTAGAGATATATTTAAGTATTGATATATTAGTTGTTTATGGCTATCAACAAAAGAAAAGTATTTGTTTAGAGAATGCTTGCTCATTCAATGGAGATACAAATTCCGAGTACTTTTTTCTCGTAATGTGGTATTGTTTTCCGTATTACGAACAGGGCTGGGTTGCGCGTTACGAGGTTTTTAAGATTAGTGTTGGAGTGTTTCTGTTATCTGATTGGCTACAAATTGGGAGTAGCGCCTCATAGAAAGCAAGATGAGTTTCCAGCCATAGAGGGCGCTTTTTTGGTGTGTGCTTTCAAAGTAGTGCTTTACAAGCTCTGCAACCTCGTTTTCATTGCTATCAAAAACGCCGTCAGCGCTCCATACGACGTCTCCGGTATCTGTGGAGATCATACCTACTTTGACACCAAGTAACATAGGTTCATAAGGACGGTAGTGGGTTATATTCCCAAATACGATGGCATCTGCATCATAGTTCTTCCTCAAGGTCAAAAGGGTAGTCAAATCAATACTGCCTTTATCCCATATCCCATGTTCGGTAGTCAACAGAGCATTGTTTCCCGATGGAACAACGACCTCAAAATTCCCTATTTTTCGTAATTCTACTGCAAATGCCTCCGTTACCTCATCTATGATAGCATCACGGTCTACATTATCTTCGAATGGTAAAAGTAATACACGGCGTAAACATATTTTTTTATATTCATCCGTTTTGTTATAACTAAGGCTTGAAGAACGATGTGGCGGAGCACTTGAACAGCCCATGACTGCTAGTAAACAGATAAAAAGGATGCTCTGTATAGATTTCATCTAAGAACTCCCTGGTGGCGACCTGGTCGCAACCAAACTAAATGTTGTAGTTGAAAGTTACTAGATTAAGATTCAAAGTAATAACTTACAACATTCAACTTACAACTCATAACCATTTTAAATAACTTACAAAAAAGAGATTCATTGGGGATTTTGCGGTTTTTGTTTCTTCTTTTCAACCAATTGTTCTATCTTCAGACTAACGAGTTCCTGCTTTGCCCTTGTTTCTTCAATCTGTGCCTTTGTTAATTCCAGGGTTAACTCTCTGATCTTTTTTTCATATGGTTCCTGACTTTGTTCTAGTTGTTTCCCTATTTTTTCGTTTTCTATAATAAGTTGTTGGATTGCTTCTAATTGCTTCTTGAATTCTTCCAGTTCTGCTTCGAGCATTGTTCTTATTGCCTTTTCGCTTTCCAACTCTCTTTCAAGTCTGGCAATTTTTTCCTGAGATAATGACAGGGCTTTTCGTGTTTGTTCAAATTGCTCGAGTAAAGAGGTCTTTTTGTTTTCTTCGCCGGTATCAATATTTACCGTTGCACCGCTGGCTAAATAACCCCTGCTTTTCGGTGGTGATACGGTTTCTCCTGAAAGACTATCAGTTGTGTGAGGTTTTTTATTTTCCTTTCTTATGAAGGATTCGCAGCCGAGCGTCATCAAAATAAATATACTGAAAGAAATCAAAGGAAGAATTTTCCCCATATCCCACCCTTTCCTCAATGAATGTCTAAAATTGCAACTTGTAATGTGGTGATTGATTTTGGATTTATTAAAGCACATCGAAAATATTTTTTGCTTAGGTTCTTGTAAAATGGTTACTTGTGCTTATTTTAAATTGATTCAAAAGCTGTTTTATATCAGATTAGACAAGCAAACATTATACCTCTCAAAGATCATGATTGAAGCTTTTGATGTGTGATGAGATGGTTTTTAAAAGATCTGGTCGTTTGAACAATATTGTCACTGCAAATAATTGCAGAGCAGATTGCCACGCGGGACCCTCCGGCATGTAATATTTCGGCAATATTATCAATGTTGATAGCGCCTATGGCAACGAAGGGGATAGTAATTTCCCCTTTTACCTGCTTTAAATAGTTAAGACCTACCGGAGGCTCATTGCTCTTTGTTGTGGTATAAAATATGGGACCAATGCCGATATAATCCGCACCTTCTTGTTGCGCTTTTCGCGCCTGAACTATTGTGTGGGTAGATATGCCCAAGATTTTGTCATGGCCAATGATCTTACGTGCGCGGTGAATGTCCATGTCGGACTGTCCGATATGCAACCCGTCCGCATCAGTTTTTTTAGCAATTTCAGCACGGTCATTTACAATGAAAATAGTTCCCGATTTGCAGGTTACTTTTTTAAATTCCCTGGCCAGGAGAAGGAATTCACTGTCAGACATCGCCTTTTCCCGTAATTGTACTGCATCTGCACCGCCCTGGATGACATTCTCCAGTATCTCCAGCACGGGTTCTTTAGAAAGATTGGAACTTATTATAACGTATAATTTTACGCCTGAAAATTTTGTAAAAAGCCTTGTTTTATTGCCTTTATCATTGGCGGCAAACGCATCCATAAATGTGTTGACACTCACTCAATGTTTGATATAATTTTTACTGTTATGTGTTTCCTACCAATAGGTGTTATTCAACAAATCGATACGAACCCTCGACTTACAAAAGGGCGATAACAATATGGCGCAAAAACGCGTGTCCAATCCCTGTTGCCCGTAAATGGAAACGTTACCGACAAACCTTTGAGGAAAAAATCTTGTGCTGCTGGTTATTTTTTGAGCCAGTCCTTTTAAAAAATAAGAATTTACAAATTTTATTTTAATTATTTATTAAAGTAAATACAAGTTTTATAAACAGCTCAGCAAGTCAACAATCAAATTTCCTCCTTTCACGAGAATGAAAGTGAGTGAAAAACGTGTATCAGAAAAGAGATAGGTAGTAAAAAAATGTCGGATGTAAAAGAATATTGCGGATTGTTTGGAATTTATGGGTGTGAAGATGCAGCAGAGAGGGTTTATTATGGTTTGTATTCTTTGCAACATCGGGGGGAAGAAAGTGCCGGAATTGCCTCAACGAATGGGAAGGACATCATCTGTCATAAAGGAATGGGGCTTGTTAGCGATGTCATAAAGCCGCAGATGCTCAAATCTTTAAAAAACCCAATTGCTATCGGACATGTTCGGTATTCGACCATCGGTTCCAGCAATATAGGTAATGCGCAACCCTTGGTAGTGGATTATTACAAGGGGAAAGTTGCAGTTGCCCATAACGGACAGTTGACCAATGCAAAAAGATTGCGCGAAGAATTTGAGGCCAACGGTTCGATATTTCATACTACCGCTGACACCGAGGTCATTCTACACCTCATGGCAAAGCCTTTACATATGATGCAAAAAAATTTGTCTCTCGTACTGCAGCAATTACGGGGGTCTTTTTCATTATTGTTTATGACCCCGGACGAGATGGTGGGGGTGCGTGATCCCCATGGTTTCAGACCATTGGCGTTGGGAAGATTGAACAATGGTTATGTCATGGCCTCTGAAACCTGTGCCATGGATCAGGTGGGTGCAGAATATATTCGGGATATCAATCCAGGCGAAGCGGTTTATATTGGTAAAGACGGGATTCGAAGCGAATATTATTGCTCCCAAAAATATATTAAACCTGCCTTTTGTGTATTTGAACTGGTATACTTTTCAAGACCCGACAGCAAAATCTATGGTGAAAGTGTACATTTATTTCGTAAAAAATTAGGGGCCAAACTCGCCGAGGAATCGCCCGTGGATGCTGATGTGGTTATTTCTGTTCCTGAGGGGGGGAACTCCGCGGCAATCGGGTATTCCCATGCCTCAGGAATACCCTTTGATAGAGGGTTTATCCGCAACCATTATGTGGGCCGGACTTTTATTTTGCCTGAGCAGGACCGGCGACACCGCATCGTGGAGCTTAAACTGAATGCCTTGAAAGAGACTGTGGAAGGGAAAAGAGTTATTGTTATCGATGACTCCATTGTAAGAGGGACGACGTCGAAGTCACGGTTTGGATTGTTACGGAAGGCAGGGGCAAAGGAAATCCATGTCAGAATCAGTTGCCCACCTCATCGTTATCCCTGTTATTATGGAATTGATTTCCAGCAAAAAGGGGAACTTATTGCTGCCAATCGCACATTAGAAGAAATTCGGCAATTTTTAAATGTCGAGAGTCTCAGCTATCTGAGTGTGGAAGGGATGATGAATTGTACAACTCAGCCTCGCCACTACTTTTGTAATGCTTGTTTTACCAGTGATTATCCAACACCCATCGAAGAGGAAACAAAGAAACTCACCGAGAGAAAACAGTAAGAGTATCTTGGTGTTTGTAATTTGTGTAAGTGCAGAGACTTAATTTAATAATATTAAACTGACAAATGTTTACAAATCCCCTGTACCTCATAAAAGGTATTGTAGGTAGAACCTTTTATATCATTCCTCAACGACCAGAACGTATCCAGATAGAGATTACGAACCGCTGTAACTATACGTGTGGTATGTGCCCCCGGGAATCCTTTAACCTGCCTGAAAAAGACATTTCTCTTGACCTTTTTCAGAAAATCATCGACAGGCTGGAATTACGTTATAATATTACCCTTACCGGATGGGGGGAACCTCTACTGCATCCAAAATTGATGGATATGATTGTTTATACAAAGGTGAAAGGGCATTATGTTGGTATGACAACCAACGGTTTGTTGTTGGCTTCATTTATTGATAGGATTATTGATACGGTTGATAAACTGACCATTTCATTAGACAATATAGAAGGAGGTAGTGAAGTTATAGATGGTCATCCCTCCAATAAGGTTGTCCAAAAGAACATTGAATTCCTCATGAAATACCGGGGTGATAAAACAAAACCGACCGTGACCATTCAAATAACCATGCATGCGAAACGGCAATGTCTGGATACCATCAGATTTGCCGGAGAAGTGGGAGCGGATCGTGTTTATCTAGTGCGATTAAACAATCCTTTAGGTAACAGTGATTTTAAAAGGCCTAGTCTGGAAGAAGAATTGGAGATTTATAAGGAATCTGAGGAAATAGCCAAAAAATATGGATTACAGGTCGACAACAACTACACGGCTTTTGACAATGGGTTGCTTCGGTTATTGTACAAACGACTACGTCCTGTAATGTACCGTTTTGATAAGTACTGTCCGAAACCTTACGATTATTTGTATATTAATATCGATGGCAAAGCAACCCCATGCTGTGATCTTCCCCGCTACGAAGTGGGTAACATATTAAAGCAAAGTATTGATGAAATTTGGCACGGTGAGAATATGCAGTATTTCCGTGAACATCAGAATGATGTTTGCGGTAATTGCGATGCATTAAGATTGAGACATATAAATTAAGCAGAACGCAGATTCTCGCAGATGAACACAGATTTTCAAGATTAAAAAGACACGATTTTTTGCAAGCGTAGGGCGCGTCCCACGCGCCAGTTCAGATGAAGCATAAAGAACGATTTTTGATACTAAACAGATTATTTAATGGGGGGCTATGCTTGCATTACATCATATTGATAGGTTTTTCTTTGGCAGGCGATAATCTGGTAGGTTGGGTTGAATGAAATGAAACCCAACAGATTTTCTGTAATTATCTGAGATTAGTACCTAAGATTATGGCTGTGGCAAATCGCAATGGCAAGGGCATCTGAGGCATCTCTGGGTTCCGGAAGTTCAGGCAGGTCGAGGATAATCTTTACCATTTCCTGTACCTGTTCCTTTTGGGCATTCCCATTCCCTGCAACCGCCTTTTTTATAACTGTGGCAGCATACTCAGTAATGGGAATGTTTGCTGATGCCGCGCACAAGAATACAATGCCCCTGCCTTCCCCAATCCTTATTGCCGACTTGATATTTTTACTGTAAAAGACTTCTTCGATAGCCATCTGGTCGGGTTGATGTTTCAGAATGATGTCCATGATCTTGTCATGGATTGTTTGCAGTCGTTGTGGAAAGTTATGGATTTTATTGGCCTTGATAGAACCATATTCGATGGCGACCACTTTTGATCCTAACTTTTCGATCACACCGTAACCAGCGACTTGCGTACCTGGATCGATTCCAAGAATTTTCACCTCAAAATACCTCCTAACCCAAACAAGTCGGAAAAGACAAAATCCGAAGCACGAAATTCATGAGTCAACCCTGTCAGAATTAATTTATTTTTTGCTGAAAATGTCAAAATTATCTTTGGAAGATACTACGCAGTCATTGTGACTGCCCTTTTGCTTTTTGTCATTCTGAGCGAAGAATCTCTTTTATTGCTCAGGGTAAATTCCGCGAAGAATCTTATTTCGCATCCTTTGTGAGCTAATGCCTGACTGATTTGGGAATATGCCCTATTCCTGCAGTCCTTTTTAAATATTATAGGAGTTTTTTTGATTGTCAATAATAAATCTTTGTATAATTTTTACGTTTTTATTTGTATTTTTGCATTTTGATTTTTAATTTTTACCTATATAATTAAGAATCTTTATTTTGATGCGAATAAATTTTATCTTAATTTCAATAATCCCAATGTCGAATATAAACCTGTCTGTCAATTTATGTAATATCCAATTGGCTAATCCTACTATTCTAGCATCTGGGATATTAGGTACGACAAAGGCATTACTGAAGAGAGTGGCTGAGAATGGTGCCGGAGCGGTGACGATCAAATCTATCAGCGTTGAACCCAGAGAGGGGCATAAAAATCCCACCGTTATTACCTTTGAGGCGGGAATGCTGAACGCCGTAGGTTATTCAAATCCTGGCATAGATGCAGCAGCCAGGGAATTTTCCAACCTTCAGGATATAAGTGCACCGGTGATTGCGAGCGTCATTGGCACCCAGAAAGAGGATTTTGTACGGGTTGTAGAGGGCCTTGCTGGGGCAAAATTTTCAGCCATCGAAATACCTCTTTCCTGCCCGCATACCCCAGGGTTTGGGCTTCTCGCAGGGCAAGGCACCCCTGAGGCTACATATGCCATAACTTCTGAGGTAAGAAAAGCGACCAAATTGCCCATATTCGTGAAACTATCCCCCAATATTCCTGAGATTTGCACGATTGCAAGGGCTGCCGAGGATGCCGGTGCCGATGCCATCACGGCCGTGAATTCAATGGGACCCGGCATGATCATCAATATAGAGGCACAAAAACCTGTCTTGAGTTTCATGGTGGGTGGTGTAACAGGTGATGCCTTACGACCCATTGCCGTAAGGTGCGTGTATGATTTGTACAAGGCTATAAATATTCCCATTATCGGTGTGGGGGGGATTTCCACAGGTCGACATGCCATTGAGATGATGATGGCAGGGGCATCTGCTGTAGGTATAGGAACGGGTGTTTATTATCGTGGTATTGATGTTTTTAAAAAGGTATGCGGAGAAATGACTCAATGGATGGACGAGAACGGTTTTGACAACATTAGCAATATCGTAGGTGTTGCCCATGATTGAACAGCCGAAAATGGTAAAAATTTGCGATATTTCGGAAGAATCCCTAGGTGTAAAAACATTCTTTTTCAAATGCAATCTGGATTTTGTTCCAGGGCAATTTATTATGGTGTGGATACCCCTTATCGATGAAAAACCCTTTACCATATCTTATATTCAAAAGGATATCATGGGTATCTCTGTTTTAAAATGTGGGGCATTTACCCTCGCGCTTCACAATAAAAAAGTAGGGGATCTCATTGGGATACGTGGCCCTTATGGCAAGGGATTTAATTTGCAAACCAACTCAAATTCATGTGTTGTGGGAGGTGGTATTGGGATGGCATCTCTGGCAACGGTTGTGGACAGATTGCATGATGTAACTGTTATACACGGGGCACGAACTGTTTCGGAATTAATCTATCGAAAACGTTTTCAGGGGATGAGACTGTGCACTGAAGATGGCACTGCCGGTTTTAAAGGAACAACCGCTGATTTACTAAAGGAATTGTTAGAAACACAAACCTTCAACAAGGTCTATACATGCGGTCCTGAGAAGATGCTGTATAAGGTGGTTGAAATATGTAGAAACCATAGCATCGATTGCGAAGTATCTTTAGATAGGTACATGAAATGTGGTTTTGGTATCTGTGGACAATGTGATTGCAGTGGTCAACGTGTATGTATTGACGGCCCTGTTTTTAATACAACAGAGTTAAACAAGATGAAAGACTTCGGCAAAATAACCATCTTGAAAACAGGGGAAAGGGTTATTCTGTGTAATCGATAGCATAATTGAAATTTTATTGACTTCATAAAATAAATATAGTATTTTCTATAACATAATTTATAAGAGTTTGCATATTCTTAATTTTCCTTGCATTTATCATGCCCCCATCGTCTAGCGGCCCAGGATGCCAGGTTCTCAGCCTGGAGACAGGGGTTCAAATCCCCTTGGGGGTACTACCAGAGGTAACTATAATGCAACGGAAATCATTCCTGCTATCATGCGTAAAGTGTTTTCACGCTTTTTTTACAACTTTCAATTTAGAATCTCAAACCCGACGTTACTTTGCGAATCAAAGGAGATGATAGATGCATAAATGGATTCGAAAAACGAAACGTGCTCCGTATAAAGTATTTTTGTTATCAATTTCAGTTTTATTTTTGTTTTCACTCCAGTCGGAGGCATTTAGCAAAACAGGCGGAAAATCCCGGTGGAATATTCAGGGATATGCCCTAAAAAACACGGCTATTAATAAAAATACCAAATCGAACTCTCTGGTAGTGATGGGGGCATTTGCTACTACGGATGAACCTACAACAGAACCCATACCCCTTAAATATGAATATCCAACGTTTAGCAGATTTTATGTAGGAATTGTCATAGTCAATAATAGTGACAGAGACAAAGACGTAACCGTCACCTTCGAACTGTTTGGTATCAGGAGCGGAAAAGAAGATGCAGAGTTTACCATTCCCGGAGAAAGTACATTTTTGGCATATATTGACGACACGCTTGGCAGGCCAGATTTTTATACATACAAGGTAGGTATTAAGAACTCGGGAAGTTCGAAGATCACATTGATGCTGACCGAATAAACCTTGTTTTATTGTAACATATCTCCTTTTTACACCCCCCGGATCCCTTTTCTTAAGGGGGATTTAGCGGCGGCTCTGCTGCGATATGGACGTCAATAAGAAAAGATTCTTAGTCCTGTTTTTGATAAATATATTAATCGCTGTTCATATCATCCTATGGTATAAATTTGGCTATCAAAAAGTCGGGACATTCAGCTTAAACGGAATTGTTAGCCTTTTCGGAATGGGCTTGTTAAATTCCGCGGCTGCATTTTTCATTTTTGTAGTATTTCTAACAGTCTTTTTTGGAAGACTCTTTTGCGGATGGGGATGCCACTTTGCCTTTTTTCAAGACCTTGCCTTAAAAATCCTTTATAAAATTGGAATAAATCCGCAAATCATCCACTCAAAAGCAAGCATCATTCAATATGTCTTTCTCCTGAAAACAGTAACTGTGATTTTTGAATTTTGGCTTATTTACGGCTATCCTCAGTTCCACATAGGTTTCAGTGATACTCAAGTAATGACCGTAGACCTTCCTCGAAACCCCTTCATTATTGCATCGTTTATTGTATTTGATGCCTTTCTTTTTATTTATCTTCTGGGATCAAGGGCATTTTGTCGATATGTATGCCCATGGGCCCCCATGCTTGCAATCTTTGATAATTTGAGCTTTTGGCGTATTCGAAAGGTTAATGAGTGTAGAGGCTGTATGAGTTGTACCAGGAGTTGTACCATGGGAATCCCGGTACATGAGGAAATTGCTCAACACAATGCTGTCGTAAATACAAACTGTATCCGATGCCTTGCTTGTAAAAACGCCTGCCCAAACGGTACGTTAAGTTACCGATGGGGCTTAAATGTGATTTCAATTACCCGCCGAATCAAATGGCTGATTCCACGACAGGGTAATTATAACTGGTATTGTGACTTCTTGCTGATCTTCTGCGGTTTAATGGTTGCGTATTACACCCAGAAATGGCTGGGGAGTTTTCAGACCTTTCTTGGTGCTGCATGGGGATTATGCCTGGGTATTTTAATTATAAGATATTTAGAGCGTAAACACGTACATATGCCAGAAACTATCCCTCAAAAAAGGTGGTTTTTGACTGTAGGCTTGATAACCTTGTCCACTCTTGTTTGGTGTGGGATGACAAATACCCCCCACGATATCCGTTTGTTATTAAGGGGTAACAGATTCTTGGATTTATTGGAATATGACAAGGCCATTGCGATTTACAAGCAAGCAATTAATGAATTTCCCTCTAATCATGAAATCAGAGCTGCCCTTGCATTAGCGTATAAACAAAAGGGCGATTATCGTCGTGCTATAACTGAGTATAAGATCCTCATTAATAGCAATCCTGAAAGTGCAGCACTCCATAATAATTTGGGAACAGTTTATTACAGGAGTGAAAATTACGATTTGGCTATTGAAGAATACAAGAAGTCTATACAAATAAATGAACAACTAACGGCAGCGTATGGCAATCTTGGTTTAGTTCTTTTAAAGAAAGGAAGTGTAAAGGAGGCCATTCCCTTTCTCAGAAAAGTCTTTCAAAACGAAGAAGATATGTTAAAATGCATTAATATGTTATATAAACCCAATAAGGAACAAACCGGATAGAAAGAGAGGGGCATTATGGAAAATGTTTATACTTGTGAGACGTGCGGTATGGTAACGACAAAAAAAGGTCACCTTTGCAATCCAGTACCCGCCAAGAAGGTCGTTGCTTGCAAATTTTGTGGTACTGTAACTGGTGACCCCCGACATGTGTGCGCACCACAGGTCGTTAATTTAAAATACATTTGTGACTCATGTGGTCGGCTTGCTTCCAAGCGTGATATGCTTTGCCGCCCATCACCCATACCAAAACAGAAGAAGGCAGTCAAAAAGTCTGTTTCAAAAAAAGTAGGGAAAGCTAAAAAATCAAAATCAAAATAGGTAATTTGCATTTTATAGGAGCAGGCTTTCCAGCATTGACATAAAATCGCAATGAAAGCATAGACGACACTATTGATTAATTCAAAAAATTCCTATACGGCGGTATGGTATATGACTTCCAAAGTGAAAGGAATGTGGAGTTTGGTAGTGTAAGTGCTTTAGTGGTCGGGGCGAGAGGATTTGAACCTCCGACCTCCTGCTCCCAAGGCAGGCGCGCTAGCCAAACTGCGCTACGCCCCGTTAATTAATTTAGTGCTAGCCACACCAGCAACAGTTTCCATATTATACGGTGTATATATTGAAATACAAGGAAAAACAATATTTATTTATATTTCATGAAAATTCTGAAGTATTATAAAATAGGAAAATAGTGGAAAACCAGCGTAAATGTTTTTGTAAGGTTTGAATTTGTAAGAGCTTAAGTTTCTATAGGTTAGCTCGGCTTGCGGTTTCGCAATATTTTCCTTGACATAGAACGTTATTAGGATTAAAATAATTGCAAATTAAGAGCTATTTTAAATAAATAGTACATATTCAGATAAAGGCAAACCCTAGGCAACTAGGGGACGCAAAGTAAAGGATCTTTAAAGTATTTTCCTGCTGGGGCAGGAGAATATAAAGACAGCCTTACTGCCGAAGATGTTTTTCGTGACCATCTTTGCAGTAAGGCTTTTTTTGTTCATGGATTGAATATGTCAAAAAATTAAATATTTGGAACAATATTATACAGAGTTTTGTTTTTTAAATCGATTGTAATTTACTTTATTAACCTTTTAAGGAGTTCATGATGAGTGTCCAGCATAAAGAAAAATCAAAGCGTAAAACTTTAAAAAAATACAATGAAAAAACCCTTTCCTTAAAAAATGTTTACACAGACAAGGCGGAAAGGAGTTGTCTCATGTGTGGAAAAAAATTCATTAGCAGAGGTCCACACAATAGGCGGTGCCCAAAGTGCAACCAGAAGATAGATCAGGCTGCAGAAAACACTTTTTACATGCCGACAATATACAATAACGATGGCAGTCCTGCAGGAGATTTTGCACCGGTAGGTTAATGAATAGTAGGAGCATTAATTGTTGTTCGAAAGGGGTTGGGTAATAGGTATTACCCAACCCCTTTTTTGTTACTGCCTATTTATAATTTTACTAGTACCTCTGCATGATAAATCAATTGAATACTTTACGGGCACATACCCGAGAAATATTTTATGCAGGACTACGAGCGGTAGAGCCTAGTACTTGCATGCGCAGGCATATTCACCTCGATGGTAGTTCGTTGCGGATAGGGGAAGTAACTTACCGCCTTAATACCTATAAGGATATTTATGTTGTTGGATTTGGCAAGGCCAGTGGTTTCATGGCTGTAACACTTGAAGAATTGCTGGGGGAAAGGATAAAGGCGGGCATTGTTAATATACGATATGGTTATCATGCGCCATGCAAGATTATCAAAATAAATATGGCCGGGCATCCGGTTCCTGATGAGGCTGGAATAAAAGGCACAATCGAAATCGTTCATCTTTTAAGAAATGCTGAGGAAAACGATCTTGTCATATGTCTAATTTCTGGAGGGGGTTCGGCTTTATTTGAGTTGCCCTGCGATGGGATAAGTTTGGGTGAAGTGCAGGAGATTACTGAACTGCTTCTGAAAAGTGGTGCAGGGATTAATGAAGTCAATACCATACGAAAGCATATTTCACAGGTAAAAGGGGGTCGTTTGGCAAAAATGTGCAAGGCGGAGATTGCGTCGTTAATATTGTCAGATGTAGTGAATAATCAACCGGACACCATTGCATCCGGACCAACATTACCAGACTATAGCACCTTTTTAGATTGTGAAAAGATTTTTATGAAGTATGAACTATTTCAAAAAATTCCCGTATCAATCAGAATGCATATCCAAAAAGGTCTTGATGGTAAAATAAAAGAAACACCGAAA
This sequence comes from Candidatus Brocadia sp., assembly GCA_021646415.1. Taxonomy (NCBI): domain Bacteria; kingdom Pseudomonadati; phylum Planctomycetota; class Candidatus Brocadiia; order Candidatus Brocadiales; family Candidatus Brocadiaceae; genus Candidatus Brocadia; species Candidatus Brocadia sp. The sequence goes on along the minus strand of SOEU01000003.1, from coordinate 11,035 downwards.
TTTACCGATAAAATTTTTGATAAGGTCTACAATGTAATAATTGGAAATAATCGTATGGCATTAGAAGCCTCGTATAACAAGGCGATGGAATTAGGATATCACACCGTTGTCCTTACTTCTTATCTGAACGGTGAGGCACGGGAGGTAGCCAGGGTATATGGCGCTATTGCCAAAGAAATCTATCAGACAGGAAATCCTGCTGAACGGCCTGCTTGCATTATTGCGGGTGGAGAAACTACCGTTACAGTAAAGGGAGACGGGAAAGGCGGGAGAAATCAGGAATTTGTTTTATCTGCTGCGATGGAAATTAACGGATTGGAAAATACGGTTATTTTCAGCGCGGGTACGGATGGTATAGATGGAAATACAGATGCTGCCGGGGCCATTGCAGATGGTTTTACCGTTGCACGTGCAAAGAGCATAGCAATGAATCCAGAAGCATATCTTGGTAATAATGATTCGTATTCATTTTTTAAAGGGTTGAATGACCAGATCGTTACTGGCCCAACGAAAACAAACGTGATGGATATTATGCTATTGCTTGTCAAATAAATCAGATTATTTTCTTGCGTTTTTACCAGAAAAAGAAGTTAATAATCTTTCACATTACAAAAAATCCAGTTTATTCACATCAACTCAAAAATTTGAGGAACGATGAGAATTCTGTCGGGTTTAAATTTATTCATTATTTTCCTGTGCTGCTGTGTGGGAATATTCATCGGGTTATGCTGCTATACATTTTATTATGCAAACGGGGCATCCTATCTATCGGACGATCCGAAGGCTTGCGTTAACTGCCACATCATGCGTGAACAGTATGATGGCTGGCAAAAGGCGAGTCATCATGCTGTTGCAACGTGCAACGATTGCCATATACCACATGAGTTTGTGGTAAAATATTTCATAAAGTTAAAAAACGGTTTCTGGCATTCAAAGGGCTTTACCTTGCAGGATTTCAGTGAGCCAATTCGAATTCTTCCGGAGAATCGTGTCATTTTGCAAAAGAATTGTTTGTATTGCCACGGGGAGTTCGTAAGCGAGATTGCTACTCACCCTGATAACGACCGGCAAATGCTGGATTGTATCCATTGTCACAGTGGCGTTGGTCACGGTCCGGCACGCTAGATTGAGGAAAAACGAAGTCATGAATCGTCAATCGTCAGTTCATTTTCGAGATAGTACAAAGTTTTTTTATCTGTTAATAATTGTTGTGGTTGCAGCAGCGACGGTGGGAGTTGTTTTTCTGTTAAAAAATGTTACCCGACGCAAAGAAGAGGCGAAACAGCACGTGTTTCGCGTTGCGGAAGTAACTGAGGATACCATCGATCCTGTAGTTTGGGGAAAAAATTATCCACGTCAATACGATGGATATCGCCGGACAGTGGATACAGAGCGGACCCGACACGGTGGAAGTGATGCCTTTAATAAGCTTGAAGAAGATCCGCACTGGCGTGAGATCTTTAAAGGTTATGCCTTCGGCGTGGATTATCGCGAGGACCGAGGTCATGCCTACATGCTCTCTGACCAGGATATAACGGAACGGATTAAAATTGTCAGGCAACCGGGGGCATGTCTGCACTGTCATTCATCTGTCCTGTCTGCTTATCGTGAAGCTGGAATTATGGCAGGTATACCTGCGGATGAAGCACATCGGCAGGAGCAAATTATGAAAGGTTTTGAAATAGTCTGTGCCATGCCGTATGATGAGGCTCGCAAGATGGTCTCCCATCCTGTATCCTGTATTGATTGCCACGATCCGGAGACCATGCAATTACGAGTTACCCGGCCTGCCTTTCTCAATGCGATTCGAGAGTTAGCCAGATCGGATTATCCATTACCCCATTTACCCAGCATTGAACGCTGGCGGAAAGATGGGCTTAAAGGCGAGTATGATGTTAACATCATGGCAACACGGCAAGAGATGCGCTCGTTTGCCTGTGGTCAATGTCATGTAGAGTATTACTTTAAAGGCGAAGGCAAGCTCTTAACGTATCCCTGGCGCAAAGGTATGAGGGTAGAACAGATCGAAGGCTATTATGATGAAATGGGCTTTAAAGACTGGACGCATAAAACAACCGGTGCGCAAGCACTCAAAGCACAACATCCTGAATTTGAAATGTGGAGCCAGGGGATTCATGCCCGCAGCGGCGTGGCATGTGCGGATTGCCATATGCCCTACAAGCGGGAAGGTGCAATCAAAATCAGCGATCACCATGTGCGTAGTCCGTTATTGAACATTTCCAATGCGTGTCAAACCTGTCATCATTTTAGCGAATCGGAACTCAAGGCGCGTGTCGAATTGATTCAGGACCGCACGAGAGAGTTAATGGGTCGTGCTGAGGTTGCTGTTGTTGCTCTTATTCGTGATGTACAACGGGCGCAAGAATCTGGAATACTTACAGAACAATTGAAAGCAGCGCAAGACTTGCACCGTAAGTCTCAGTGGCGATTGGACTTTGTGGCTGCAGAAAATTCAATGGGCTTCCACTCCCCACAAGAAGCTGCACGTATCCTGGGTGAGGCAATTGATTATGCACGGCAAGGGCAGCTTGAGATATTAAAATTGGAAACAGTGGCACGTTGAAGTAATAATTTCTTAATGCGAAAAGGATTTTTCATCCATCAATGAACTCCTTTGCTGAAATCCCCATGCAAGATTCCCGCCATACGGAAAGCCGTTCAGACAACCCTAATTCGGTTATATAATTATAATCCACTTGTGACCCCGCTTCGATCTCCATTGGATACACCGTGTTTCCCAGCGCATCGGCAATGTGTACCGCGGTCACTAAAGTAAAGGTTTTAGCGGGGCATTTTGCTGGGATGTGATGGAAGGCAATGGCTTCAATAATGGAATCGGATAAACCCCAGAGACCGAGGAGATATGCACCTACTTCGGCATGTGTTCCGTTGAATATCTCCTGTTCCCCTTCCCAATGGGGAATGCTCTTCTCATATACCAAGTCTAACATTTTGTCGTATTGAAGAAGGAGGTTTGCAGCGAGTATTAATTTGCCTATATCATGAAACATGCCTGCGATCAGCGCATCATCGATCAATTTCGATGGATAGTTCTCTGCCCTGGCGATTTGCTTTGCAAATGCTCCAACTATCATGCTATGTTTCCAGAGAATATCAGCCGAAAACCTTCGCAATTTAACATGTTCAAAACTTGAAAATAGCTGATATGACAGAACTAAAGCCCTGATGGTACTCAAACCCAGGACAACTACTGCCTCAGTTGGATTGGAGATACGACGGCGGAGTCCGTAAAAGGCTGAGTTAACAATCTGTAGAATTTTTGCGGTCATTCCAAGGTCTTTAGATATGACCTGTCCTACCTTTTCCATAGATACATTTGGTGATTGTAACACTTCCAGTATTTCAAGATACAAATTTGAAAGGCTTGGGAGCGACTCTATCTGCAATACTAATTTCTTGAGTGATTTATCCTTCAACAAACCTTGCATCGCACACGAGCGGGCAATCGTTGTTTTCAAAGACTCTGTGTCGCATGGCTTTGAAAGGAATTGGTGTATGAGGTGGGATGATGATAGGAAGACGTCTTGATCTGTCTGTCCGGATAGGATGATTCGCACCACACTGGGATATCTTCTCATCACTTCGTTCAGGAGTTGTGTGCCGTTCATACCCGGCATATGCATATCCGTTACTATTACATCAAACGAGGATTTTGCCAATATTTCTAATGCTTCTTGTCCACTTGTGGCAAATTCCATATGCCATTCATGACGCATGAAGCGCAACATTCGCTGAAGCCCCTGAAGTACTTTCAACTCGTCGTCAACAAAGAGAATTCTTTTCATGCCATGAAGAAAGATTATCTGCGTGTTCCAGCTTATACAGAGTGGTCTCTGTCTTTTTCAGCATTTCCCGTATCAATCAAGCATCACCCGGGTTATCTTCTATCAGAAGAATTTTATCTGTTTTTCGTCCATTCCACTACTTCCACAGCAACTTCACCATAGGAAGTCAGAGAATTTTGAATCTTAATCCCTAACGGGGCGAAGACTCAGACCGATAGAAGACGCTTGGAGCCATAGATTTCGCTGATTACCAGATATCTGACAATGCAATTCCACAGATTATTTACATTCTTGTCAGTGAAATCTGTGCAATCTGTGGTTCCCGTAGTCATTTTAAAAAACTTGACTCATTTAAAAAAATAAATTGCATATAAAGGTTTTTAAAGGATTAAGATTCGTTATTTATTTTCTTTGCATATATTGTTTTTTAATTGCATTTTTTATACTCAATTATCGGAATGATACTGTGGTAATTTAGGGGAAATTTAAAAATTTACTCAATACGGGTGGGCGGTAGATTGATGCAAGAAATTTTAATCAGTGTTGGTGTTTATAAAAAATCTCTTTAAACGCTGGAGCAATATTTAAACACCTTAAGTACTTTTGGATCAAAGTGCTCTGGCATCGTTCTTCCATCGCCTTCAGTTATAACCTTTAAGGCATCGTTGTGTTTCAAAGACGATTTAAACGGTCTCTGGTCTGTTCTCTACCAGTAGTATCTCTAAAGGTTTTAAAATTCATCTGAGAATTTGTAACTAGTAACCACTTTTTTCCAAGGTAAATCTTTGTAAACTTTCAGCTTACAAGTCTATTTTGCAAGTTTTTACACTGCATTGCGGATCACTAACAGGAATCGTAAAAAAATTTAAATTTGAATGATTTTATAGTTTTTTAATCCGTGGAAATTCTTTCTCTGATATGCATTGGCTGGATGACTTAAATTTTTCATAAAATGTGATTGTCTCTTCCAGGAAATTGTCCAGGTCTATTTTCGTTTTCAGCCTTTCGAATTCTTTTAAGAGTTTAATGCCTTTTTTGAGGAGTTTTAATGCCCCGGTATAATTTTTCCGCTTGTAGTGATGGAGCGCTATTGCAACCATGATCAGTCCCTGGATGAAATATTTTTCGGGTGATCTTTCAGTATCACGCCATTGATCTTCCCAGGTTTCGTGGGCTTCGAAATAATTCCCTTCATTAAAGAATTTTATGCCTTTTTCAAAATTATCCATATTTATATTCATATAGTATTAGTATGCATACCCTGCTGAGCGGGATTTATCCTTTACGCAATACCGGCCAAAATTCAATTGTATTTTATAGCCACCCCTCGTCCCATCCTTGCGAAGGAGGAGAAAAAGGGGAAATTTTCCCTCAGATATTGGGCAGAATTCCTTTACACAATATGCACAATTCTGTTTCCTTTTACGACTTCACCAATAACCATTCCCGGTTCTTTTGCGTATTTAAGATCATTTAAGACTGTTTTCACATCAGATTTGGATACGATCAGTACCATGCCAATACCCATATTAAATACATGGGACATTTCCAGATCATCGATGTTGCCCAGGTCCTGTATGATTTTGAATATCCTTGGGACATTCCATCGGTCCCTTTCTAGCTGAACAGCACATCCTTCCGGTAAGATACGAGGTATATTTTCCAGTAGCCCACCCCCCGTAATATGCGCCATACCTTTGATGATCTTCTTTGTTTTCTGTTTATTCAATACCTTCAAGATCGGTTTTACATAAATCTTAGTAGGTCTTATCAATTCTTCTCCCAGGGTGGTATTCAAGTCGTATTTACTAAGTTTTTGGTTTATTTTCATTTTTGCCTTGTCAAAGAAGACCTTTCGTACAAGGGAAAATCCATTGCTATGGATTCCGCTTGAACTCAAACCGATTACTATATCCCCGGGTTTTATTGTTTTGCCATTGATAATCTTGTCCTTTTCAACAACGCCCACCACAAAACCTGCAATGTCGTATTCACCTTCCTGGTAAAATCCTGGCATTTCCGGTGTTTCACCGCCAATGAGGGCGCACCCAGCCTGGCGACATCCTTCTGCAATACCATCTATTACCTCATGCAGGACCTTTGGTACAATTTTGCTGCTTGCCAGGTAGTCGAGAAGAAATAAGGGTTCGGCTCCCAATACGATGATGTCATTGACGCACATGGCTACCAGATCGATTCCAATGGCATCATGCTTATCCATCATAAAGGCGATTTTCAATTTGGTACCAACCCCATCAGTGGAGGAGACAAGTATGGGCTGACGATATTTCTTAAAACGGGAGGTTAAAGCAAACAGCCCCCCGAAACCATCAGGATTTTCAATTACCCGTGAACTAAAGGTCGTTTGCATTTTTGAGTAAATATCTGTTGTAAATTGACCTTTTGTGTCAATGTTAACACCTGCATTTTTATATGAAAGTCCTTTTTTTATTTTTTTTGTCATAGATTATCCATTGTAAAGCAGGGGTAAAACGTCCGTTCGTCCTACAATAATTAAATTACTATTTTTTTCTCTGTCCTCTCTGTGTCTTTGTGGTTTATTTTTTCCTTCCATGAAGGCCTTATTGATCCCACCCTTCCTTTGTAAAAACCAAGACACAAACCATAGACATAGGCGAATTCACGAACGAGGGGTAAGACTGCAAGTACAGGTAACGTTTTTAACGATGCACTGTTTCCGGTTCTTGCCATAACGATTGCACCTAATGGAACGTAAAGAAGTGTCAATAAACTTAATAAAAGTAAGAAAATCAAACCTGGCACGAAATACACGCGTATTCCATAAGGCACTGTAGCCAGAAATGCGAAAAGACTTATGAAAAGCGCCATAAATATTATGGGGCGTATCCATAGTTTTATATTGAATGGCAGTTGTTCACGAAATTTCAGGCCCATTGCATATCCCCAGTAAAACTTTCTCTTCCAGATACCTGGCCATGTGTCTGGATATTGGGTACTCACAATATTGTTGGGATCATAAACAACTTTACCTATCCTGCTTAATTTCCATCCTAATTCAGAATCTTCACTCCACCACGAATTTTCGTTAAAACCTCCTAAATTTAATAGCGCATCTCTACGAACAGCTGAATTCACACCCGACAGCTTATTGGGCACAAGTGACTTCTTAAATACCCCATTTAATATTTGATCCAGAACACTCGTCGCATTTACCAGGGGTTTATCCTTGTTTCGTGCCTGATAAGCCCCTCCTACGGCAATGGCGCCCTGTTGTTCAAAGGGTGATTGAAACCTTTGCAACCAATCAACGGGTACAACCGTGTCGGCGTCCGTTGTGATAACAACATCACCTGTAACCTTCTGCAACCCGGAGTTCAGGGCAGCAGCCCTTCCACCATTCTTTTCCCGTCTGACTAAAATTACTCCTTTGTCCAAAAACCCCTCAACTGACTGAACGGTACCATCGGTTGAGGCATCGTCAATAACAATGATTTCCTTACCGTCATAAGTAAGTGAAGTGAGGGAATTGAGACAGGATGAAATAGATCGTTCTTCATTGTATGCAGGAACGAGGATGGAAAATTTCATCAGAAATTCCCCCTTACCCGCACCCTCTCCCACGGGGGGGGAGGGGATTTTTCTCCTCTATCACTAAGGCTGTCTAGGAAGCTTAATATGCCTCTCCCTCGTTGGAAGGAGTGTTTGGAAAGGTGAAAAATACTTATGTTTTTTTGTGGGTTGCTATGCATAAAATCATTTATCTAAAAGAGCTTCCGGAACATGGCCTTTAAGGAATCCAGGGAACCCAATCGTCGTATGTTTTTCAGGATAAAACGGGGCGTCAGAAAAAATTCAAAATTGGCACGGCGCACGGCATTTTCCAAATCAGTCTTGCCAAGATGAGGATAGGCAATATTGGCCTCCTTTGCCACATTGACGGGCTTATAATCTCCATAAACAAAGAGTTTGTTTTCTTTGGCAATTTTATAAAATTCTGTACCGGGGAAAGGGTTGGCAATGTTATACATGACCTGATCTACCTTCAGCCGTTTGACCTCTTCCATATTCTTTTTTATGGTGTCCATTGTTTCCAGTGGCGATGCACCAAACATGATATTGATCTTTGCATTAATACCATATTTCCTGACCAATTTTATGGCTTCTTCGTTCTTCCTGACGTCAATGTCTTTCCTGACGTAATCCAGTATCTCTTGATTAAATGATTCAACGCCGAGATCGATAAATTTGCAGTTTGCTGCTGACATGGCTTTTACAATGGGTTCGCTTAGATGGTCTGATCTCGCTGAACAGCCCCACACGATACCCAGGTCTTTGATACCTTCGCAAATTTTAACCGTCCGCTCTTCGCCCCATACAAACTGGTCGTCCTGGATATTTACGGCCTTGTAACCCTGAGATTTTAGCAATTGAAATTCCTTGATAATATTTTCAGGAGACCTCTTTCTTACCGCTGGTTTCTTGCCAACATGGTGTTTGTATTCAAGTTCCCGCGAAAAGCTTAAAGAAGATGGGACACAATAGATACACCGGTATGAGCAACCCCTTGATGTACAAACAGCCGTAAAAGGTCTTTTCCCTAACTTTGGATTATAATAGACATCTCTTTCTTCCAGGAGGTGCCTGGCTGGAAAGGGCAACATATCCAAGTCTTCTATCGGTTCCCTGTTAGCATTATGAATGATTTCACCTGAGAATGGATTTTCCACCCCCACATCCCCCCCTTGCGAATGGGGGGATAGAGGGGGGGTATTTTCTATAAGTCTATGGCCTATATGAGTTCCACTTTTCTTTCTAAAAGATACGCTTTCTATACCTTTCATATTTGATTTTGTTTCTAAGGCCTTCACGAGCTTAAGCATCGTGTATTCAGGTTCACCCCTGACAACATAGGTATTGTCATCAACTACAAACTCTGCTGGCCGGTCAGATGGTGCAGGACCAAAAAAGACGATAGGTAAATCTCCTCGAATCTCACGAATGTCCTTTAGCGCCTGAAAATCGGTATTTTGGGAGAGATTGACAGAATAGAAACAATAGACATCGCTCAGGTCTTCTCTTAAAAATGCCAAAAAATGCCCCCGATCCCACTTTTTAATAGTAGTCTCAATGTACTTAACTTCATAACCCTCTTTCTCCAGGACGGCGGCGGCGCTCAGCAGAAAGATGTTTGGGACATAATAGAGTAAATAAGCACACCCTGCAACTCGTTCAGGGATATTTCCATCAATTGGGGGTGGTACGAGAAAGGTAATTTTCATATGATATATTTTTTAAATTTAAAATATAACTGGGTCTTTATGATATGTAAAATAATTTCTTCAGCTTATTATTCACTTCACTAATATTACTTTACCCCTGATTATACAATGGTTTCCCCATCAGAAGAAGTGTAAATATCCTCCCTTGGTTCTTTCAAAAAATCGAAAGCATTATTAACACCTGCCAACTTGAGCCGTTCCTTTTCATCCGTGTCTATTTCTTCTTGCAATAATATAATAACACGAACTTTTTTTGGACCAACAACTGGTAGTGGTTCATCTAATACAAGTTGCCTTTTTGCATCAATAGTGGCAGTCGTTTCAATAGCTTTTTCTACTTTGTCCATAATATATCCTCACTGATAATCTCATATTCAACCATAACTTTTTCATAAGCCACTCCCCCCTGCCAATTTGCCAAGGATGAGATATATAGGGACACGGGTACCAGTGATGACTGGTTTGCCAAACCGTACTTTCTCATCGACACTGATTCTTGGAGCTATTTCTACGATTTGCCTCCAGATTTGTTATAAGCATAAGGAAATGTTGGGTTTCACTTCGTTCAACCCAACCTACTTAACTCTTTCGCGGGTTCAAGTTTTCAACTTGAACCCGAATATTTTACGATCGTATAGACTTTATAAACAACTTTACTCTTTTCTAATCCTCACCTTGCCCGGTTCTATTATAATCAAATTGCTATTAAAATCATCCTCTGCAAACTCACTAAATCTTTCCACAAGTTGACGGTTTATTTCATTGGTAGTCATTTCGTTCGGGAAGTGTACAATAACGATACCAAAATGACGTCCTATTGGAAAATGCAGTATATTGCCAAAGCCCATACCACCAGTAATAAGCACTGCCTGATCGTTCTGGGCAAATTGGTAAACCTTTTTATCATCGGCACCACGAAGTCCGTAATCTCGGATATCTTTGACTTCATAACCACGATCTTTGAGAGCTCCAGCAGTAGAGCGTGGCATATCTTCATCGATTAAAAACTTTGGCATATTAACTTACTGCCCGTATTTCTTCACTTGACAAGGTCTTGGCTGCGTAATCGAGAACTGCTAATATATCTTCACGTGTAATCTCATATTCAGCCATAACTTCTTCATAAGTCATGCCGCCTGCCAGTTTACCAAGAATAAGATCTACAGGAACTCGTGTCCCTGTAATGACAGGTTTGCCAAAACGGACTTTCTCATCGACACTGATTCTTGGAGCTATTTCCATGGTTTTCTTCCCGATTTGTCATTAGCATAAAGAAATGTTGGCTTTCACTTCGTCCAACCCAACCTACTTAACTTCTAAATTTTCTTTTAGTGTTTTGAACTCTTCAAATTTATTGGCATAAGCTTTTAAATCACTTTTCAGTTTTGGATCAATTTCCAACGCCTTTTTTAGAGAGTTTACAGCATTATTGATTTTGCCTTGTTTTACCTGCGACGCTGCCTGCCAGAAAAATAACCATTTATACTCATATTTAGGCTGTAACGGAAATTTATTAACAAAATTCTTAACAAATTCAAAATCTTCTTTTGCTTTATCATCTTCTCCGATTAAAGAGTAAAATCCACCACGAATACATCTTGCATGAATAGCGTTAGAATCGACATCAATCGTTTTGTCTAGAAGCGCAATAACTTCTCTTTTTTTGTTATCGGTAAGAGTACCTCTTTTAATGTAGCTAAGGGCTTTAAAGTAATATTTGTATGGTGATTTGTACTTTGCTTCGTTCTTATGTTTTGCCCACCACCCTTTTACAGAATCTATTTCAAGTGGACGAAAATTCTCACCGGTTAAATAATATAACCTAAATTCTGCAAATGATTTTCGCGTAGCAAAAATCGGCCTTCCATAATACCCTTACTACGCAAAAATCAATAATAAACTTCAATATTTGGCGGTTTGCGGAGTTACCCGGTGGCGTTATAGGCG